>JAIBAS010000332.1 GCA_019695075.1 Promineifilum sp.
GGCCGTCTATTCGCGCGCCGACCGGCCGCTGCTGCCCGGCGTGGAGCCAGTGCGCTTCGACTTCGCCGCCCCGACGACGTTCCGCGATGCCTTCGCCGGCGTCGACCGACTGTTCCTGGTGCGCCCACCGGCCATCGGCAACGTCGAGCGCGACATCCAACCGACCATCGATTACGCCGTCCGCGCCGGCGTCGATCACATCGTCTTCCTGTCGCTGCTGGGGGCGGAGCGCAACCCGCTGCTGCCCCATGCGCGCATCGAGGCGCTGCTGCTGGCCTCCGGCGTGCCCTGGACGCTGCTGCGGCCGGGCTTCTTCATGCAGAACCTGGACACCACCCACCGGGCCGACATCGTCGAGCACGACGATCTGTTCATCCCCGCCGGCCGCGCGCGCACGGCCTTCATCGACACACGCGACATCGGCGACGTGGCCGCGCGCGTGCTGACCGAGCCGGGGCACGAGGGCGTGGCCTACGCGCTGACGGGCAGCGAGTCGCTCAGCTACGACGACGTGGCCGCCATGATGACCGCAGAGCTGGGCCGGCCGATCACCTACAGCCGGCCGTCGTCGCTGGCCTTCGCCCGGCGGATGCGGCAGCGCGGCCACCCGTGGGGCTACGTCGCCGTTATGCTGGGCGTCTATGCCACAACGCGGCGGGGCACGGCGGCGCAGGTCTACCCCGACGCGGCGACGCTGCTCGGCCGTCCGCCGCGGACGCTGCGCCAGTACGTGGCCGACTACGCCGCGCTGTTTGCGCCGGCGCCGCCCTCGCCGGCGCAATAGCCATCCCCTATAGGAGCAACGAATGACCACACGGTTTCATCAACCGACCGCCGCGGCCTGGCGAACTTACGTCCGCGTCGCCGTCGTCGCCCTGATCATCTCGATCATCCCCAACTTCCTGACCATGGCCAACCCGGCCATGTTCCCCTTTCCCGGCGGCACTGCCACGGCCTTCCTGGCGCTGACGGTGTTCCACGTCCTCGCCGCGGCGGTTAGCGTGGCGGTGTTGTTGCGGTTGGCGGGGCGGCCATAAGATCAACCCTTCGCCGCACCCTACAGCGTCGGCAAGTGGTGGGTAACGATATCGTCCAGGTTGGGCATGACGCCGATGTCCAGCCCGTCGCCGAGCGGCACAGCGGCTAAGCTAAACGTCAACGCCTTGCGCATCTCGTCGGACGACAGGAACCGGCCGAACCACGGCCCGGCCTCGTGCTGTAACCGCGCCGCCACCCCGGCCACCAGCGCCGCCGACGACGATGTCCCGCCATACGTCCACGTGCCGGCCGGGTTGGCGGCGTCGAGGGCGACAACGCTGTTGCCCCAGCTATAGCAAACAACCTGCGCCCCGAAGTTCGATTCCGGCAGGCGATCGTGGAGACCATTCGCGCGAATCGTGTCGCAGGCGGCGGTGAGGATGGCCACGCTGGTGTCGGGCATGGGCAGGCACTGATCCCAGCTAACTAGTTCACTGAGATCTACGCCACCGTTCTCGCTGCCGTTGCCGGCCGGCTCAATGACGATGACGTCCCCAGCGCGCGCCTCGGCCAGCGCTGCGCGCAGATGCGGCTCCAGTTCCAGCGGCGCCCAGACCCGCTCGCCACTATCCGGCTCAACCCCTGCTGCGCAGCTGTCCGCCAGCCGCCCCTCAATTTGAAGCTCCACCAGCAGGATAGCGCCGGCGTGCATCTGGTGGGCCAGGGCGACGATCTGGGAATGAATGGACAGCACCCACCGGCCGTCGGCTTCACGGACAAGCGGTGAGGCGACGAGCAGCTGGCCATCTGAACCTGGCGGTAGCATGCCGGGGCAGCCGGGGCCGCCCCCACCGCCAGTCGCGCCCAAAATGCCCAGCGAGGCGACGGCGTGCTGGTTGTCGGCGGCGAAATCGTCCCGGCCGTCGTGGTCGCGGTCGCCGTACTCCGCCTCAGGCGGGAATGCGGTCGCGGACTGTACGTGAACCAGGTCTGGATGTTGCCCCGCCCAGACCTTTTCCAAGACGACGACGAGCGGCCAATGGTTCGTGTCCTGTTCCTGAACGGGGGCAATGGCCATGCCGCGCGGCGGGCCGTCCAGGTAGAAGCGGTTGCGGCCGCTACACCGGTCTGGCGAGGGCGCGGGCGGGCTTTCGATGTATACCAGTTCAATCGCACCCAGGCTGGAAAGGTTTTCCACTGCCCACCGGCCGACTTCCATCGCTTGTCCCCTCCCCGGCGGCAGCAGGATTTCGTAGTAGGTCAGCAGTTCCGGCAGGTAAACGTCGTTGGCGCCATGCACAGAGCGGAAGGCCCGCCGGATGGTGAGGTCTGGGTAGTCATTGGTGAGGCTAGACCACCCATCCCCGATCTCCTCCATCAGCAGCGCTTCCAACCCATCTTCGTAGGTCTCGAAGCTACCCTCGTACGTCTTGATGACCACCCGCTCCGGAGCGACCTCGGCGGCGCGCTGGAAGGCGTCTGTGTCCAGTTGCCAGACCTCGCCATCGTCGTCGTCTTGCGGTAAGGGTTCGTCGGGGCCAGTCATAGAATCAGAGCTCATTTTCTCCTCGCTTGTCGTTGTGCCGCCGTGTAGGGCCTATGCGTCCCGTCGCGGCTAGGAATCCGGTGTGGGCGACGTGCTCAGGTCGGGCAAGGGCGTCGCGGATGGTTCCGGAAGGGGCGTGGCTTCCGGCGTGGGCGTGGCTTCCGGCGTGGGCGTGGCTTCCGGCGTGGGCGTGGTCTCGGCCGTGGGCGTGGCCTCCGGCGTGGATGTGGCCTCCGGCGTGGGCGTGGCCTCGGCCGTGGGCGTGGCCGGCGACGCGCCACAGCCGGGCGCGGTGGAGCCGATCACGGTAAAACCGCCGGTGGCGCTCTTGCGCCGGTCGTTGGCATCGGTCGCCTTCACAGAAATGTAGCCGGACGGGAAGTTGCCGGGCACGAACAGGGTATAAGTCTGATTGCCAAAGGCATCGACCTTCACCGTGCGCGTGTCGCACTCCTCCAGGTCGGCGTCCTCGAATGTTAGCGTCACGACGCTCTCGGGAGTAAACCCACTCAGCACCAGATCGACCGGCTGCCACGGCGCGACCTCGGTTGGGTCGGCGGCGAGCTTGCCGGGGCCGGGCGGCGGCGGCTCCGGACTGGAGATGGCGATGCCGGTGTCCAGTGTAGGCACAGGCGAGGGCAAGGGCGGCATGGGCGTGGGCAGTTCGCAGAGATGCGGCAACCACAACGTGTCCCCCGCAAAGATCGGGTCATTCGCCGTCAGGCAGTTGGCGGCCAGCACCTCGCCCACCAACGCGCCGACACAGGCCGCCAGCGCCTCCACCGTGTCGCCGGGCTGAATCGGCTGGGGGAACCAGCCGGCCGGTCGCCCGCCGCAGGCCACGGGCGACGGCGGCGTGGGCGATACTTCGCTAACCGCCGTTGGGGTCGCTGTGGCTGCGCCGGTCGCCGTCGCCGCGGGCGAG
>JAIBAS010000222.1 GCA_019695075.1 Promineifilum sp.
TGGCCGGGGGCCTGACGCCCGACAACGTCGCCGCCGCCGTGGCCCGCGTGCGGCCATTCGCCGTCGATGTCGCCGGCGGCGTCGAAAGCGCGCCGGGCATCAAAGACCCCGACCGCGTGCGCGCCTTCATCGCCGCCGCCAAATCCGCCTGAGCGCCTATGACCACCCCGCCGCCGCGCCCCTTCCAAACCATCGCCAGCCGCATCGCCTGGGAGTGCCCCTGGTATCGCGTCCGGCAAGACGACATCCTCACGCCCGACGGCCGGCCGGGCGTCTACAACGTCATCGAGAAGGCCGACGCCGTCTGGATCGTGCCCGTGACCGCCGCCGGCGAGGTGCTTATGGTCTACCAGTATCGCTACACGGTCGATGAGTGGTGCTGGGAAGTGCCCGCCGGCAGCGTCAAGCCGGGGCAGACGCGAGAGGAGGCCGCCCGCGAGGAACTGCGCGAGGAAGTCGGCGGCGAGGGAGGGGAACTGACCTACGTCAGCCGCGCTTTCCTGGCCAATGGCATCTGCAACGAGATCGGCCACATCTTTCTGGCCACAGGCGTCGCGATCGGGCCGACCCACCACGAAGCGGCCGAGGTGATGCATGTCCACCGGCTGCCGATTGCCGCAGCGCTGCGCATGGCCCGCGCCGGGGAGATCAGCGACGGGCCGACGGCGCTGGCCCTGCTGCTCTGCGCGGGACGACTGGAAGCGCTGGCCAAGGCAGCCAGGGACGACAAAACGAACGGATAGCCACCGGTCGCGGCGCTACTGCAAGTAGGATTTGATCGCCGCCGCTACCTCGGCCGGGATGCCGGGCACGGCGCTGATCTCCTCAATCGACGCCTCGCGCAGCGCCTCCAGCGAGCCGAAGCGTTTCAGCAGCAGTTGCCGCCGCCGCGGCCCGACGCCGGGCACGCTATCGAGGATGGAGGCCACACCGACCTTCGACCGGCGCTTGCGGTGGCCCTCGTTGGCGAAGCGGTGGGCCTCGTCGCGGACGCGCTGCACCAGGTAGAGCGCCTCCGACCGCCGCGGCAGCAGCACCGATTGCGGCCGGTCGGGCAGGAAGATTTCCTCCTCCTGCTTGGCCAGCGCCGCCAGCGGCACCTCCCCCCCTAGGTCGAACAGCCGTAGCACTTCCTGGCCGACAGCCAACTGTCCCTTGCCACCGTCGATGATCAGCAGGTCGGGCAGGATAGCCCAGGCCGTCGGCCGCTCCGCGCGCGGCTTGATCTGGCTGGGATCGTGTAGCTCGCCCGCCAGCGTGTCGCGGTAGCGCTGGAAGCGGCGCGCCAGCACCTCGCGCATGGAACTGTAGTCGTCGTTGGTGGCCGACTGCACGTTGAAGCGCCGGTAGTCGCTCTTCTGCGGCGCGCCCTGCACAAAGACGACCATCGACCCGACCGTCTGCTGGCCCTGGGTGTGGCTGATGTCGTAGCACTCGATGCGCGCCGGCGGCGTGGGCAGCTTCAGCGCCTCCTGGAGTTCGGTGATGGCCGTGACGTGCTTGGAGCGGTCGGCGGCCCACTGCTGCCGCAGCGCCGCCAGCGTGTCGTGGGCGTTCTCGGCGGCCATTTGCACCAGTTCGCGCTTCTTGCCTCGCCGCGGCACCTGTAGGGTCACCTTGGTTTCGCGCTTGCGGCGCAGCCACTCCTCAATGATGCGCGCCTCCTCGACCTCGGCCGGCAACAAGATCTCTTTGGGCACGTAGGCGGCGTCTTCGTAGAACTGCGTCAGGAACTCCTGCAACACATCCTGGTCGCTCTCGCCCTCAGCGTTGTCGAGCATGAAGTACTCGCGGCCGATCAGCTTGCCGTGGCGAATGAAGAACACCTGCACGCAGGCCTCGCCGTCGTCGCGGGCAAAGGCGATTACGTCCTGGTCGGTTTCGTCGGGGCCGATGATCTTCTGGCGGGCGGTGATGCGCTCGATGGCCTTGAGCTGGTCGCGAATTTCGGCGGCGCGCTCGAAGTCGAGATTCTCGGCCGCCGCGGCCATGCGCTGCTCCAGCCCGCGGACGATGTGATCCGATTTGCCATCCAGGAAGTCCATGAGCTGCTTGATCGTCGCCCGGTACTGCTCCTGGTTGACCGCGCCGATGCAGGGTGCATTGCACAGCTTGATGTCATAGTAGAGGCAGGCACGCTCATCCTGGCCGGTGATGACGCGGTCGCAGGTCAGATAAGGGAAGACCTTGCGCAACAGGTCGAGCGTCTGCTGTACAGCCCAGACGGAGGTGTAAGGGCCGAAGTAGCGCCCGCCGTCGCGCACCATCCGTCGCGTCACCGTCACCTTGGGGAACGGGTCCGACCAGTGTACCTTGATGTAGGGGTAGCGCTTGTCGTCCTTCAGGCGCACGTTGAAGCGCGGCTGGTACTGCTTGATGAGGTTCATCTCTAGCAGCAGCGCTTCCAGCTCGGAATCGGTGATGATAACTTCGACGTCGGCGATGTGCTGGCGCAGGCGCAGCGTTTTGATCGAATCGACGTTGCTGTGGAAGTAGGAGCGCACCCGATTGCGCAGATTGATGGCCTTGCCGACGTAGAGGACGTTGCCCTCGGCGTCCTTGTGCAGGTAGACGCCGGGCTTGGTCGGCAAGCTGTTCAGCACTTCGGCGAGGTGATCGCTGGGTGTGTAACTCATCGGCGCTCGGGCGCGTCGCACCGGCCGGCGGCGCGTCCGCGAAGCAATATCTTAGCACACCTATTCGGATTTTACCTGATTAACAACAGATGTGGCTGCGCTTCGTCCAGCAAGGCCGCCTGTGTGCCCTCCGGCCAATCCCCCTCGGCCGCCGGTATGATGAGCAGGCTGCCGCCCTGCCTGTTAACCCAGGCCAGGACGCGCGGCGCGTCGCCGTCGGCCAGGTGTTGATATTGCGTGTCGGCCTGCCGCGCGCTCAGTACGTGGGCGGCCAACTGGCGGCGCTCGAAAGCGGTCTCCTCATCCGGCGCCCAGACGAGGACGCGCAACTCGCTGGTCTCGCCGCTGACCTGAGCGGCCAGCGCCAGGGCGCGCGCGCCGGCAGCCGAGCCATCGTAGAGCACCACCACCGGCCCCGAGGCCACGACAGGCTGCACCAGCAGCACGGCCGAAGCCGCCCGGGCAATCGCCGCGCGGGCAGTGGAACCGAGCCGCACGCGCTGGGCCAGCGAATGACCCAGCCGCCCCAGGGCCAGCAGGTCAACCTCACGGGCGGCAGTCAGGACTTCTTCGGCTACGGCCCCCTGCGCCACGCGAAAGGTGGTGCTGAGATGGTTCTCGGTGGCGATCTCCTCCAGTTCGCGCCGCAGCACGGCGGCGCGGGCGCGCAGGTTGCGCCGCAGCGCCTCGGCCTCGACCTGGCGCGCGCCCGCCTGCCCAAAGCGAATCTCGCGGGCGAAAGGCAGTTCGGCCAAGCGCAGCAGGATGATGTCCTCGACGAACAGCCCCTCGATCTCCGCGTGCAGGCGCGC
>JAIBAS010000160.1 GCA_019695075.1 Promineifilum sp.
GACGCGGCCACGCTGCCACCCCCACCCACAACCGCCGGAGACGCCGCCGCCCCGCCCGCTCCGCCCTCCGCCTTCCCGACGAAGACGCCGCTGGCCGCCACGGCTACAGCGCTGCCCGGCGTGGTGGCCTCCGCCCCCGACGAGATCGTCTTCCAGAGCAACCGCGACGGCGACTACGACATCTACATCATGGCCCTCGACGGCCGCAACCAGCGCGCGCTGACCGACAACAACGTCGATGACAGCAACCCGCGCGTCTCGCCCGACGGCCGGCGCATCGCCTTCCAATCCGACCGCGCCGGCAACGACGACATCTACGTCATGTCCCGCGATGGTAGCAGCCAGACACAGCTGACCACCAGCCCCGACAGCGACCGCCAGCCGAACTGGTCGCCCGACGGGGCGCAGATCGTCTTCTCCTCGCGGGGCAACAACGGCAGCGACCTGTACGTCATCGACGCCGGCGGCGGGAACCCGCGCCGGCTGACGGCCACGCCCCTCAACGAGGGGCACGTCGCCTGGGCGGTCGATGGCCGGCTGGTCTACAACGTCACCATCGAGGATCGCTTCCAGGTCTACGCCAGCACCAACGTGGGGACAGAAGAGCAGCGGCTAACGTTCACCGAGGGGGACGACTGGTCGCCGGAGTGGTCGCCCGACGGGCGGACAATCGTCTTCCTGTCGGAGCGCGACGGCACGAACCGCAACCCGGCCATCTACGTCATGAACGCCGACGGCAGCGGGCAGCGGCCGCTCTACGACAGCCCGGATTACGAGTGGTCGCCCAGTTGGTCGCCCGACGGGCGGCAGATTCTCTTCACCGCCGCCGGCGGCGCGCAGGCCAACGCGCGCGACGACATCTACCTCATGAACGCCGACGGCAGCGGAGCGCGGCTGGTGGCCCAGTCCGGCTCCTATCCGTCGTGGGCCGCGGCCGTACCCTAGCTAGGTAGGGCCGGTCAGTACGCGCCCAGTTCGTGCAGGCGGTCGTCGTCGATGCCGAAGTGGTGGGCGATCTCATGGACGACCGTGTGCCAGACCTCTTCGCGCACGCGGTCGAAGTACTCGCCCTCGTCCCAACTGGCCGCGGCGGCCTCGATGGGGCCTTGAAAGAGGGTGATCGTGTCCGGGGCGACGAGGTTGTAGGCGTGGGTGCGCTCGGTCAGGGGGACGCCGCGGTAGAGGCCCAGCAGCGTCTCGCCCGGCGGCACGTCCATCTCGCGCAGCACCCGCCGCGACGGCCACTGCTCCACCAGCACGACGATGTTGTCCATTTGCGCCTGGAAGAAAGGCGGCAAGTCGTCCAGCGCCTCGCCGACAAGCTCTTCGAACTGGGTATCGCTTAGCATCCCACTCTCGCGCGAGCGACCATCTCGCCCCTCCGGTTAGAGAGGATGGCGGCCCACGGCTGAACGCGGGCCGCCATCTCTATGAGTGACTATTGCGATTCGGAGAATCGCACCACGGCTTTGCGATTCGGAGAATCGCGCCACGGCTTTGCGACTCGGAGAATCGCACCACGGCTTCGCGATTCGGAGAATCGCGCCACGCTAGTCGGCTGCGGCCAACTGGCCGTTGCCCTCCGGCATGGCATGAGGAGCCTGGGCCGGCTGCGCGGCGATGAACTCCTGCACCAGCCGCCGGGCCTCGTCGTCGGTGAACTGCACCGGCGGCGACTTCATGAAGTACGACGACGGCGCGGTCAGCGGGCCGCCGATGCCCCGGTCGAGGGCCAGTTTGGCGCAGCGCACCGCGTCGATGATGACGCCGGCCGAGTTGGGCGAGTCCCACACTTCCAGCTTCAACTCCAGTTGCAGCGGCACGTCGCCAAAGGCGCGCCCTTCCATACGAATGTGGCACCACTTGCGGTCGGTCAGCCAGGGCACGTAGTCGCTCGGCCCGACGTGGACGTTGTCCGCGCCCAGGTCATAGGGCAGCTGGCTGGTGACGGCGTTGGTCTTGGAGATCTTCTTGCTCTCCAGCCGCTCGCGCTCCAGCATGTTGTAGAAGTCCATGTTGCCGCCGAAGTTGAGCTGGTAGGTGCGGTCGATGTGGATGCCGCGATCCTTGAAGAGGGTCGTCAGCACGCGGTGGGTGATGGTTGCGCCGAGCTGGCTCTTGACGTCGTCGCCGATGATGGGCAGGCCGGCGGCCTCGAAGCGCTTGCCCCAGTAGGGCGAGCTGGCGATGAAGACGGGGATGCCGTTGACGAAAGCGCAACCGGCCTCGATGATCTGCTCGACGTACCACTTCGTGGCCATCTCCGAGCCGACGGGCATGAAGTTGACGACGACGTCGGTCTTCGTCTCCTTCAGGATTTTGATGATGTCGTCCGTCGGGCCGGGGGCCTTCTCGACCTTCTGGCTGAGGTACTTGCCGATGCCGTCGTGGGTCATGCCGCGGTGGACGGGCACGTTAAGGTAGGGCACGTCGGCGAACTTGATCGTGTCGTTCGGGTAGGCCCACATCGCCTCGCTGAGGTCTTTGCCGACCTTAGTCGTGACGACGTCGAAGGCGGCCGAGAACTCGATGTCGCGGACGTGGTAGCCGCCGACGGTGGCGTGCATCAGACCGGGGATTTCCTGGTCGTCCGCGGCGTCCCGATAATAGTGGACGCCCTGAATGAGCGCATTCGCGCAATTGCCGACGCCGATAATGGCGACGCGCACCTTGTTGCTTTTCTTGGGCATTGTGATCTCCTGGGGTTAAGGACGCGCGCACGAGCGAACCGCGCTCGCCGCGCCGCAATATTCTTGCAATGATTATACGTAAGTTGGCCGAAAAAGGCGCGGGATTAGAGGATTTTCAGATCGGCCAGCACATCCAGCTGCTATACTATCCCCATGCACATCGGCCTCGTTTACCCCCAAACCGAATACCCCGCCGACCCCGCCGCCGTCCGCGATTACGCCCAGACGGCCGAGGCCCTCGGCTTCTCCCATATCCTGGCCTACGACCACGTCCTTGGCGCGAACCCCGACCGGCCCGGCGGCTGGACCGGCCCCTACACCTACCAGACGCCCTTCATGGAGCCGTTCGTGCTGTTCAGCCACATGGCCGCCGTCACCACCCACCTCGGCTTCGCCACGGGCATCCTCATCCTGCCCCAGCGCGAGACGGCCCTGGTGGCCAAGCAGGCGGCGACGCTGGACGTGCTCTGTGGCGGCCGGCTGCGGTTGGGCATCGGTACGGGCTGGAATGAAGTCGAATACGTCGCCCTGGGCCAGGACTTCCACACCCGCGGCCGGCGGCAGGAGGAGCAGATCGAAGTGCTGCGCGCCCTATGGACGCAGGAACTGGTCACCTTCAAGGGGCGCTGGCACGACATCCCCGACGCCGGCCTCAACCCCCTGCCGGTGCAGCGGCCCATCCCGCTGTGGTTCGGCGGCCACGCCGACGTCGTGCTGCGCCGGCTGGCCCGGCTGGGCGATGGCTGGATGCCCGGCTT
>JAIBAS010000619.1 GCA_019695075.1 Promineifilum sp.
CAGCCGTTGCCGGACATCATTGGCCAGTTTGATTCGGCACTAAACGGCACGCGCGAGGTCATGGTGACCGTCGGCGGCCGAACGGAGGAGCAGAACCGGCAACTGGAATTGGCGATGAACGCCTACGACCAGGCGACAGAGGCGATCTACAAGCACGAAGCCGGGCTGAAGGTGCTGTCCGACGAAGGGCTGGCCAAGGCACAGGCGCAGCAGGCTGCGGCCAACAGCGAGATCGAGCGCTTGCAGTCCATTGTCGGCGATACGACGGTGTCGCTGCAGGACATGACCCAGGAGCAGCGCAACCAGTACATCCAGACCATCGCCGGCACGTATGGCATGAACGCGTTGAACTCGCTGCTGGCCGAAGGGGCCATCGGCTGGGAGGAGATGGAGGCAGCTGTAGGCGACGCGGCGACGATGCAGGAGACGGCTGCGGCGCGGACACAGACGCTCGACGGCGCGATGGAGGCTCTCGGCGGCGTGGCCGAGTCCTTTCGCATCAAGATCGGAACGGCGCTCATTCCGGTGCTAACCACATTGGCCGACATCGGGGCTACGCTGCTGGAGAAGTACGGGCCAACGTTGACGGCTGTCTTTGAGCAGGTCAGCAACGGGATACAGCACATCATCGATGTCGTCCAGAACGGGCAGCTTGGCGAGTTGTTCACCATCTTCGAGGATGGGTCGTCTGTCCTGGGTGGCATCTTCGAGTCATTTGGAATGGGTGAGGAGCAGGCCAACAATCTGGCGACCGGGATTAGCAACGTCGTGACCAATGTCCAGAATTTCATCACCCCCGTGGCCGAGTTCGTGCAGAACCACGGGCCGTTGCTGCTCCAGATTCTCGGTGGGCTGGCCGTGGCCTTCGGCGCCTTCACCATCATCACCACCGTCGTGGGCTGGATAGGCGGCCTCATCGGTGCTATCTCCGGCATCGGGGCCGCGATTACGGCCGCGGGTGGTGGGATCACTGGGATTGTCGCCCTGCTCGGTGGGCCGCTGACGCTGGTTATCGGCGCGATTGCCGCAGCCGTGGGCCTGTTCGCCGTGGCCTGGCGCAACGACTGGGGCGGGATTCAGGGCAAGGTGCAGGAGGTGATCGCTGTTGTTCAGCCGCTGGTCGAGGGCTGGCTAACGAATCTGAGCACCTGGTGGTCGGCGACGTGGCCGCAGTTGCAAGCCGTCCTTGAAACGGTCTGGGGCGTGATTCAGAGCGTCATCGAGTCGGCCATCGCCGTGATCGGCCCGGCCGTCCAGACCTTCCTGGCCGCCCTTGGCCCGATCTGGGAGCAACTCAAGACCTTGTGGCCCCCGATTCTGGCCATGTGGGAGGCCGCCAAGCCTGTGCTCCTGGCTGTTCTGGCCGTCATCGGGGCAGCCCTGGCTACGGCCGTGGGCCTGATCACCGGCATCATCACCGGGCTGTCGCGAGCCATCGGCCCCATCGTGCAAGGGATCATCGGGGCCGTGCGCGGGATCGTGATGGCCCTAACTGGTGTTTTCCAAACCCTGACTGGCGTCTTCCGTCTCATCGTCGGCTTGTTCACCGGCAACGGGGAGCTGATCAAGCAGGCCTGGGAGGACTTGAAGAACGGGGTAACTAACATCATGGCCGGGCTGTTGACCGCCGTCATCTCTTTGGCAGCTGGGCTGGTCGAAGGCGTCATAGGTTTCGTCTCTGGGCTGGTTGATGGGGTGGTGGACTTCTTCAAAAGCCTGTATGACCAATTGGTTGGCCACTCGATTGTTACTGACCTTGTGGAGCGAATTCAGCAGCTTTGGGAAGACCTTTGGACGCTGGTCGGGGATATCGTCGAGGCGGGCGTCAAGATCGTTACAGACACGGTTGACGCCTTCCGCCGCCTGTTTGAGGGCGACTGGGAGGGATTTACCGACGGCATCCAGGAGGTCTGGGAAGACATCTGGCAGGCCATCGCTGATTTCCTAGAGGGCCTGTGGGACATGGTGTCGCCCTGGCTGGAGCAGTTTTGGGAGAGCATCAAGGGGTGGTTCAAGCCGGAGAAGTGGCTCGACCTGGGCAAGAACGTCATTCAGGGCATCGTGGATGGCATCAATGCGGTGGGCATGGACATCCTCAACGTCCTGGGCGACTGGGTACAGAAGGCCATCGACTGGGCCAAGTCGCTGTTGGGCATCTCCTCGCCGTCGCAGGTCTTTTTCGACATCGGCGAGAACATCGGCCAAGGCCTCATCAATGGCATCCGCGCCACCATCACCGACGCGGCGGCGGCGCTGGAGGCGCTGTTCGAGGCGATGGGCAATGTGTCGGGGCTGGCCGGCGGCTTTGGGAATCAGTTCCAGCGGCGGGTGCTTGACCCGTTGCGCCGGGGCGTGGAAGCGTCGCAGGGCAGCATTGATGAGATGACGGCCGCGCTGGAGCGGATGGCGACGCAACTGGGTTACGAGGAGGGGTTCCTCAACCGGCCGGACGCGATTCTGGAACTCATGCGGCGGGCTAACTACCAGTACGCAACGCCGGCCGAGAAGGCCACGGCACAGACGATGCTGGCATTCCTGCGCGAGCGGAACCGGCTCCAGGTGCAGCACATCCAGTTGCAGCGCGACCTGGCCGAGCAGGAAGAGCGCCTGGCGCTGCTCCAGGAGAAGCAGGCGCAGAATGATTTTCTCCAGCAGCAACTGGAACTGATCAAATTCGTGAAGGACAACAACTTGAGCGCCGACATCCTCAACGGCATCACGTGGGGGATCGGGGCGGACGCGGGGGCGCTGATGGACGCCATGCGCCGGGCGCTGACGCAGATGATCGCCGAGGCGCAGAAGACGCTGGGGATCGCGTCGCCGTCGCGGGTCTTCCGCGAGATGGGGATGCAGGTCAATCGCGGGCTGCTGGTGGGGCTGGCCGACAACCGGCAGGTGCTGGCTGCGGCGCGGGGGATGATGGACGAGATCGCGGCGCAGGCAGTGGCGGCATCGTTCCCGGCGCTGGCCGCGGGGGGCCGGTCGGCCAACCTTTATGGCGGGCAGCACTTCTATTTCCAGCAGCCCGGCGGCAGCATTCTCGATGACGTACAGAGGTTACTTGCGCCATGAAACCGGTGAGTTTTCGCGGCTTTGCGCTCAATGCCGGCGGGCTGACGTCGGCGATGGAACAGACCTATCAGCGGCCGGCGCTGACTCCGGTCGAAGTAGAGCGGCAGGGCGAACGGCCGCTCATGAGCGGGGTCAAGCAGGAGGCGTGGACGTTGCCGCCGCTGGGGATGCTCATCGATGGCGACCCGGCCGACGTGGTGGCATTGCGCCGGGAGATTCTGAAGGCCTTCGACAACCGCGCCGGGGCCGGGGCGCTGGTCGTCACCGACGACGACGGCAGCAACGAGCGCTACATCTACGCCGTCTGCCAGGAGTTGACGCAGAACAGGAAGCAGCAGGGCGACGGCTTCACGGCAACGCTGGTCGCGGCC
>JAIBAS010000632.1 GCA_019695075.1 Promineifilum sp.
CCCATCGGGCAACCGCGGGGCAGCGTTCCTGGTGATGGGCGGGCCGACGCTGGGCGTTCCCAACCGCGTCACCCACCCCGGCACGCCGGCCGACAACACGCTGACCGGCACAAGCGCGGCCGACGTGCTCCACGGCCACCGCGGCAATGACCGCCTCGACGCCGCCGACGGCGATGACGCGCTGAAGGGCGGCCAGGGCGATGACATCCTGCTGGGCGGGGCCGGCGGCGACGCCCTCATCGGCGGCACGGGCATAGACCAGGCGTCATATGCCGCGTCCCCGGCCGGCGTCAGCGTCAATCTGTTCACCGGCGCGGCCAGCGGCGGCCACGCCCAGGGGGATCGCCTGCGCTCAATCGAAGGCCTGGTCGGCTCGCCGCAGGCCGACACGCTGACCGGCGACGCCGGCGACAACCGCCTCGACGGTGGCTCCGGTGACGACAGCCTGACCGGCGGCCCCGGCGACGACCGCTTCGCCTTCGCCGCCAACAGCGGCAACGACACCATTGCCGGCTTCACGCCCGGCGCGGGCAGCGTCGATTCGCTCGACTTCACCACCCTGCCGGCCGTCGGCGGCGTCGGCAGCCTGACCATCCAGGCCGACGGCCCGAACACGCGCATCACGCTACCCGGCGGCGGGACGATCCGGCTGCTGGGCGTCGCCCCCGGCGCGCTGCATGCCGACGACTACCGCTTTGCCGGCGCGCCGCTGGCTAACCCCGATGCCTACACAACGCCGGTCAACACGCCGCTGACCGTCGCCGCGCCGGGCGTACTGGCCAACGACGAGAACCCGGCGGCCGCGACCCTGTCGGCCATCCTAGCCACCGGCCCGGCGCATGGTACGCTCAACCTGAACGCCAACGGCGGCTTCACCTACACGCCGGCGACCAACTTCGTCGGCGAGGATAGCTTCACCTACCGGGCCAACAACGGCCAGAACTCCAACACGGCCGCCGTGACCCTCACCGTCACGCCGCGCCCGCCGACGGCCGTGGACGACAGCTACACCATCGCCCTGGGGGAAACGCTGACCGTCGCCGCGCCGGGTGTGCTGGCCAATGACGCCAATCCCGGCAACGCGCCGCTGACGGCCGTGCTCGTCGAGGAGCCGCTGAGTGGCGCGCTGAACCTGGCGGCCGACGGCAGCTTCACCTACACCTCCACGGAGGAGTTCGCCGGACAGGACAGCTTCACCTATCGGGCCGATAATGGCCTGGCTTCCAACGTCGCCACCGTCATCATCGCCGTTGTCGATCCCGATGGTCCGCCGGTGGCCGTAAATGACAGCTACACCACCCGAACAGGGCAGAGCCTGACCGTCGCCGCGCCGGGCGTGTTGGCCAACGACGTCAACCCCCAGGCGAGCGCCATGACCGCCGTTCTGGCCGCCGGCCCCGGCCATGGCGTGCTGGCGCTGCATGCCGACGGTTCGTTCACCTACACGCCGCAAGCCGGCTATCAGGGCACAGACCAGTTCACCTATCGGGCCAACAACGGGCAGCCGTCGAACGTGGCCACGGTGACGATTACCGTGACGCGCGCGGGTTCGCGGCTCTTGCTGCCGATGGTTGTGCGCAACTGAGGCCGATGGGTGGGGCGATTAGGAGAAGTGCGCCGCTGACGTGCCGGCGTCGTCGTCGAGGAGGCGCAGGTCGATGCTGTCGCCCGGAGCGACGCCCGGCCGGTACATGACCCGCGAGACGCCGGTCAGCGCGTCCCAGACATCGCCCAGCGAATCGGCCAGAGCCACCGGCCGGCCCAGACGGTTGGCCGCGTCCTGCGGCGAGAGGTCGTCGAGAGCGATGGTGTCGGGGTGGTCGAACATGACCCGCGGCAGGACGACAAGGTCGCCGCAGCCCGCGGCCAATAGCTGGTCGATGACATCGCCGGCCATCAGCAGCCCGGCAACGGTGATCGTCTCGCCCAGCCGCCGGTTGAGGATGGGCACGACCTCCACGGCGCAACCGGTCAGGGCGGCGAACTCGGCCGCGGTGCGGCGCAGCGTCGGCGCAAAGAGCGTCGCCGTGGCCAGGGTAATGGACTGAGGCTGGGGCCGGTCGGCGGTGGCGGCGATTTCTTCGCGCACGTCGTCCCAGTCGTCGAGAAAGGCGCGCACCATGCCCAGGCCGTTCTCGTGCAACTCCTGGCCGTCGTAGGCCTCCAGCGGCGGCACGTCGCGGCCCGTCACCAGATACCACTCGTCGGTCGGGTAGACGAAGCGGAGGTCGAAGCGCTGCTGAAATTGCGGCTGCAACGCCTCGACATAGGCGAGCGTCGCCGCGGCCTCGGCCGGCGTGTGCGGGCGCATGCCATACTTGTGGTGGCGTGTTAGACCGACGGGCACGACGCTGATCGACAGCACCCCGCCGCCGCCGTCCTCCGGCCACAACTCGGCCAATTCGCGGATGGAGCGCTCCAGCCACACGCCATCGTTGAAGCCGGGCACGATGACGAGTTGGGTATGCACCTCGATGTGGCGGGCCGCCAGCCAGCGCAACTGCTCCATGATGTCCGGCGCGGTGGGGTTGCGCAGGAATTGCCGGCGCAACTCCGTGTCGGTCACGTGGACGGAGACGTACAGCGGCGACAGCCGCATCCGCTCAATGCGCTGCCAGTCGTGGTCGCTCAGGTTGGTCAGGGTGACGAAGTGGCCGAAGAGGAACGAGTAGCGGTAGTCGTCGTCCTTGATGTAGAGCGTCCGGCGGAATTTGGGCGCCATCTGCAAGACAAAGCAGAACGGGCAGAGGTTGTTGCAGCGGCGGATGTCGACGTCGAACGTCGGGTGGGCAAAGTGCAGGCCCAACTCCTGGTCGTAGTCGCGCTCGGCCTCGAAGAGCAAGTACTCGCCCTCGCGGCGCACCAGCAACTCCAACTCCTCCTCCGCGCCGTGGAATTGCACGTCGATGACATCCTCCACTGTCTCGTCGTTGATGGCCAGCAATTCATCGCCCGGCCGCAGACCGACGGCCGCGGCCACGCTGCCCGGCGCAACGGCGACGACGCGCCCGCCGGCAAAGGTCGTCAGGTCAACTTCCTGGAAGAGAGGCATCAGGCAGGCTCCTCGGTCGGCGTGTGGTTGAGCAGCGTCAGGATTTGGGTGATCAGCTCGGCGACGCTGCGGCCGGTCGTGTCGATCACGGTGCTGTCGGCCGCGGGGCGGAGGGGTGAGTGCTCGCGGGTGCTGTCGATGTGGTCGCGGCGGACAACGTCGGCCAGGATGGCGTCGAAGTCGTCGTCGAAGCCGAGCTGGCGGCGGTCGCGCAGGCGGCGGCGCGCCCGCTCGTGGGCCGTGGCGACGATGTAGAGCTTGAGCGGCGCGTCGGGCATGACCACCGTGCCAATGTCGCGGCCGACCATGACGATGCCGCCGCGCCGGCCCATCTCGCGCTGGCGCTCCACCAGCCGCGCCCGCACACCGGGCA
>JAIBAS010000134.1 GCA_019695075.1 Promineifilum sp.
AGGCGGTCTGGGCGGCTTCGGCGTCCGGGCCGCGCAGGTCTTGCAGGAATAGCTCCAACTCGTGCTGCTGGACGCGCAATTCGGTGACCTGCCGCTCCAGGGCCAGGTAGCGGGCTTCGGCCGTGGCCAGCAACTCGGCGTTATCCAGGTCGCCGCTGCGCCAGGCGGCCAGCAGCCCGCGAATCTCGGCCAGCGAGAAGCCCAGCCGCTGCGCCCGCTGGATGAGGCGGACGGTGTCGGCGCTCTCCGGGGCGTAGAGGCGGTAGCCGGCCTCGGTGCGGTCGCTGGGCCGCAGCAGGCCCTCGGCCTCGTAATAGCGCAGGGCCGACGGGCGCAAACCGACGCGCCGGGCGAGTTGGCCGATGGTGAGCATGGCCAGATGATAGCGCATTTAGAAAAATAGCACGCTGATTTGCGCTGAGAAGAGCGCTGATTTTCGCGGCAAGAGATGTTCCGGCAGCGAAAATCAGCGTGATATCAGCGTCGATCAGCGTGCTATTCTTCGCCCAGTAGCTCCAACATGCGCGCGTAGACGATGGCCTTCTTGGCCGGATCGGCGGCCGGGTCGATGGCGTTGTGGGGGATGGCCAGTTCAGCGGCGAACTGCGGCTCCTCGACGTTGCCCCCGTGCGACCGCCACAGCGCGGCCAGCCGCGCCGCGGCGGCGTTGCTGACCTGGGTCTCGCGGGCGGTGGTCAGGATGATGATGCGCCGGGCCAGCGGGGCGGCGTGGCGCGCCTGGCGGAAGATGGCCCGCCCCAGCCGCAGCGTCTCGGCCAGGGCGCGCGTCGTCTGGCCACGGTAGACCCAGTCGCGCCGCGGCTCCAGCGGGTCCTCGATGTTGAAGCTGGGCACACGGCTGTAGGCGTTGGCCATGACCGTGCCCACGAACGGATGTACGCGGCGCACGCCGACGAACGGGGCCAGCAGCAGGCCGGTGTCCATCTCGGCGCGGTTCTGGGCCATCCAGCCGACGACGGACGCGCCGCCGGAGATGCCGATGGCGATGATCTCCTGCCCCAGCCCGGCGGCGATGTCCACAGCGGCGTCGGCGTAATCGCGGAACTCCTCGGCCCGCAGGCCGCGCAGTTCGCGCAGGCGCATGCTGCGCCGGCCGTGGCGCGGCAACATGGGGATGAGGACGTTATGGCCGCGGGCGTGCAACAGCCGGCCCAGCTCCTCGAACTGGCGCGGCGAGTTGGTGATGCCGTGGACGAAGACGTAGACGCGGCGCGTCGGCCCGCCGTGGGTCAGCAGCAGCGAGCGGATGGCCGGGTTGGCCACCGGCTCTTCCTCCGCGGCCAGCCGGTCGAAGCGGGCCGTGGCGTCGGCGTAGCCGGCCGACGGGTTCGGCCGCGCCCCCAGGCCGCGCGTGGGCACGGGAAAGAGGAGCACAAGCAGCGCCACGGCCACGATGACCACGAACAGGACGCCGACGAGGAGCCAGATGTCCCCGCCGGTTACATTCCCCCAGCGGCTCATCGGCTCTCCACCGGAGCTGCCGCGCCGGTCAGCAGCTCGACGAGGGTGGCGTAGACCTCGTCCATGGACGCGCCCAGGCGCTCCGGGGCGATGAGGTCATGCGGCAGGGCCTTGTCGCGGGCGAAGGTGAAGGTGTCGACGTCGGCCGCGCCCGCGCTCTGCCAGCGAGCCACCAGCTCGGCGGCCACGCCGTTGTTGACCGAGAAGTCGGCGTCGTTGAGGATCATGCGGATGGCCCCGGCGGCCGGCGGCGTTGTCCGGGCCGCGGCCAGGGTGGCGAAGCCCAATTGCATGTACGTGCCCAGCGAGCGGACGGGGAAGGCGGCATAGGCATGGGGGGCGGAGTTGGGGTTGTCCAGGCGGGTGACGGGGTCCCAGTGCATGGTGAAGTTGGGTACGAAGCGCAGCAGGTTGGCCAGGCCGCGGTTGAGGAACGTGCCCGGCAGGAAGCTGACGCCGATGAACGGCGACGTGGGCGCGGCAAGGGCGATGTCGGCCCGCTCCTGGGCCAGCCAGGCGGCGACCGTGCCGCCGCCGGACAGGCCGTTGACGGTGACGCGCTCGCCGAGGCCCTGGGCGATGTCGGCCGTCTCCGTGCCATAGGCGGCCAGGTCGCCGACGGTCAGGTCGGCCAGGGCTGGGCCGCTGGGGTCGCGCCGGCCGTGGCCGGGCATGAGGGGCACGTAGACGTTGTAGCCCTGGTCGAAGAACGCCTGGGCCAGCTGGCGATATTGCTCCGGGCAATTGGTGAAGCCGTGGTAGAAGACGATGGCATCGGCCGTCTTGTGGCCGTGGGTCATCAGGATCGACTGGCAGACGGGGTTGAAGTCGGGCAGCTCATTCTCTTCGGCCTGGATGGCCTCGATCTGGGCCACGGCGTCGGCGTAGTCGGTCACGGGATTCGAGATCACGGGGTTCTCCACGGTCGTGGGCAGCAGGGCCAGGCCGACGATGGTCAGCAGCAGCAGGGTCAGCAGCGACAGGATGACGAGGATGATCGCGCGAATGACGCGCCACAGGCGTGAGCGTTGGGGCGAGGGGGCGGGCGTAGACATAGGCGGGTGCGTTCCTTGGCGGCGATGGTGCGCGCTCAACAGGACAGTTTAGCGCAGGGGGGCGCGGCGCGCAATTGGCAGGCAAGGCGTTGCGCTCGGTTGAATGTTGGCGTCATGGGGCTTCCTCCGCGAAGCCCCATTTCTTATGCATCGGCAGCGCGGACGGCGCGAGCCAGGTAGTCATCGCACAGGTCTTGCAGCGGGCAGAGGTGGCAATGGGGGTTGCGGGCGTGGCATATCTCGCGGCCGTGGTGAATCAGGTTGATGTGCAGCGGGTAGTAGCTCTCCGGTGGGCCGAGGGCGGCCAGCAGGTCGTGGGCCTTGTTGGCGCTGGTTCGCGGCGGGATCAGCCCCAGCCGCCCGGCGACGCGATGGACGTGGGTATCGACCGGGAAGGCGGGCCGGCCTAGCGAGAAGAGCATGACGATGGCCGCCGTCTTCGGCCCGACGCCGTCGATCCGCATCAGCCAGGCCAACGCTTCATCGAGGGGCATCTCGGCCAGGAAGTCGAGCGACAACTCGCCGCGCTCGCGCTGGATGTGGCGCAGCGCGTTCTGGATGCGCGGCCCCTTGATCTGCGACAGCCCGGCCGAGCGAATGGCGGCGCTGACCGCCTCTGGCGGCGCGTCCATGACCGCTTCCCAGGTGGGAAAGCGGGCGGTTAGTTCGGCGTAGGCCCGCGCCGTGTTCACGTCAGCCGTGGCTTGCGAGAGGATCGTGCCGATCAGCTCGTCCAGCGGCGGGCCATGCGACCGCCAGACGGGCCGGCCGTAGACCTCGGCCAGGATGCGGAAGATGGCGGCGTACTGCTCGCGGCGGCCGGCGTCGTCGGTCATGCCGCCTCCGCGGGGGCGACGGCGCGGGCGCG
>JAIBAS010000458.1 GCA_019695075.1 Promineifilum sp.
CATCAACAACTTCGTGATCGGCCTCGTTCGCAAGCTGGGTTATCACAATCTCGCCGCAGCCCGGCGCATCTTCAACGCCCGCATCGCCGCCCAATTGCCCTATTGACCGACTACTGAAAAGCCCTGACCGATGATTGACATCACCCCCCTCTGCTGCTATAGTACCGATATGTTCGGCTACCCGCACAGGCACGTTCGCTTCGCCGCTGCCGGCCAGACACTCAGTCTGGTCGGGGACGTTGCTTGACGTGTAGACACAATCAGCGAACCGGCAACCGCCAGACTGAGTGAGACAGTCTGGCGGTTTTTATTTGGAAACCCGATTCTGTTAGAATTCGCCCGGAGCAATCATGAGACCGACAACCAGTAACGACATTCGCAAAGCATTTCTGGAATTCTTCCAGGAAATCCACCACGAGATCGTCCCCAGCGCGCCGCTGCTGCAAAAGGACAACCCGACGCTGTTGTTCACCAACGCCGGCATGAACCAGTTCGTCGATGTCTTCCTGGGCAAGGAGAAGCGCCCCTACAAGCGCGCCACCACTGCCCAGAAGGTCATGCGCGTGCAGGGCAAGCAAAACGACCTGGAGAACGTTGGCCCCTCAGCCCGCCACCACACCTTCTTCGAGATGTTGGGCAACTTCTCCTTCGGCGACTACTTCAAGCGCGAGGCCATCGACTACGCCTGGACGTTCCTGACCGGCGTCATGGCCTTGGAGCCGGCGCGCCTCTTCGCCACGGTCTACACCGACGACGACGAGGCGGCCGATCTGTGGCAGCGCTACCTGCCGGTCGAACGCATCCTGCGCTTCGGCAAGAAGGACAACTTCTGGCAGATGGGCGACCTCGGCCCGTGCGGCCCCTGCTCGGAGATCCACTACTACTCCGGCGACATGGCCACCATCACCCCCAGGGGCGTCAACAACGACGACTACCCGGAGTACGTCGAGGTCTGGAACCTGGTCTTCATGCAGTTCGATTTGCAGCCCGACGGCTCGCTCATCCCCCTGCCCCACCCGTCGGTCGATACCGGCATGGGCATGGAGCGGCTGGTGCGCGTCATCCAGGGCGTGCCCAGCAACTACGAGACCGACCTGTTCACGCCGGCGCTGGCCCGCATCCAGGCGCTGTTGGGCGACAGCGACGCGCAGCGGGCGGAGAAGTACGTCGGCTACCGCGTCATCGCCGACCACGGCCGCGCGGCGACCTTCCTCATCGCCGACGGCGTCCAGCCGGGCAACACCGGCGCGGGCTACGTCCTGCGGATGATCATCCGCCGGGCGGCGCGCTTCGGCCGCAAGATCGGCTTCCACGAGCCGTTCCTCGGCCACGTCGCCCAGGTCTACATCGACGAGATGGGCGAGGCCTACCCGGAGTTGCGGCTGCGGCGCGACCTCATCCTCTACACGCTGGAGCGCGAGGAGACCCGCTTCAATCGCACCCTCGATAGCGGCCTGCTGCAACTCGACCGCATCCTCGACGAGCTGCACAGCCGCGGCGAGACGGTCGTGCCCGGCGAGGTGGCCTTCGCCCTCTACGCCACCCACGGCCTGCCGCTGGAACTGACCCGCGACGAAGCGCTGGAGCAGCACGGCATGACCGTGGACGAGGACGGCTACGCCGCCGCGCGCGAGCAGCATGCCCTGGCCAGCGGCAGCGGCGCGTTCGGCGGCTATCAGGTCGGCCAGAGCGTCTACGGCGACCTGATGCTGTCGCTGCTGTCCACCGGCCAGCTGGACGACGAGGGCGTGGACTACGACCCCTACGGCGGCGCGTCGCTCGACACGACGGTGCTGGGGCTGATCAGCGAGGGCCAGCCGGTCGAAGTCGCTCACGCCGGCCGGCCGGTCGAGATCGTCACCGGGGCGACGCCTTTCTACGTCGAGGCGGGCGGCGAGGTCAGCGATAGCGGCCGCATCGTCAATGCCTTCGGCGGCGAGGTGCGCGTCGACGACGTGCGCCGGCCTGTGCCCGGCCTGATCGTCCACGTCGGCCAGGTGCTCAGCGGCGAGATCAAGGTCGGCCAGGTCGTCCACCTGGAAGTAGACCGGGCGCGCCGCGCCGACATTCGCCGCAACCACACGGCCACGCATCTGCTGCACCGCGAGCTGCGCGCCCACCTGGGCAACCACGTCGCCCAGGCCGGCTCGCTGGTCGCGCCCGACCGCCTGCGCTTCGACTTCACCCACGACCGGCCCATCGACCGGGAGACGCTCGGCCGTATCGAGCGGGCCATCAATGAGGCCATCCTGGCCAACCAGCCGGTCAAGATCGCCTACATGGGCCAGAAAGAGGCCATCGCCGCCGGGGCCATGGCTCTCTTCGGCGAGAAGTACGGCGATATCGTGCGCACCATCACCGTCGGCGGCAACGGCGAGGGCGAGGCCGCGTCCCCCTACAGCTTCGAGTTGTGCGGCGGTCTGCACGTCGGCGAGACGGGCGAGATCGGCCTGTTCCGCTTCGTCAGCGAGTCGGCCGTCGGCGCGAACACCCGCCGCGTGGAGGCGGTCACCGGCCGCGGCGCGTATGACTTCGTCAGCAAGCGGCTGGCCGCGCTCGACCGGCTGGCGGCCAAGCTCAATACGCCCGTCGGCGAGCTGGAGAGCCGCGTCGAGGCGCTGCTGGAGCACGACCGTGCCGCCGAGCGCGACCTGGCGACGGCCAACCGGCGGCTGCTGCGCAGCGACTTTGAGGTGCTGCTCGGCGGCGTGCTGGAGACGAAAGGCACCCACCTGCTGGCGGCCCAGGTCAAGGTAGGCGACACCGATCAGCTGCGCGAGATGGCCGACTGGTACCGCGACCGCTTCCAGTCGGGCGTGGTTGTTCTGGGGGCGGTCAAGGACGGCAAGCCGGTCATCGTCGCCGCCGTGACCGACGACCTCATCGCCCGCGGCCTGAAGGCGGGCGACCTGGTGCGCGAGGTGGCCAAGGTTGTCGGCGGCGGCGGCGGCGGCCGGGCCGATTTGGCCACGGCCGGCGGGCGCAACCCGGAACTGCTGTCGGCCGCCCTCGACGCCGGTACGACGGGTCTCAACCGCGTCTACAACGACGGAGCCGAGACCCTGACCGTCAGCGGCTTCCCGATTCGGTGCAATAACAACCCGCCCGGCGTAAACTCGTTTGACCTGGCCCACGCCTTTGGCTACTCCTGCAACCTGACCTTCGCCCGCCTGGCGCTGGAACTCGGCGCGGACCGCTACACGCGCTACGCCGACGCCTTCCATGCCACGACGGACCTCCCCCTGGAGATCCCCGTCGCCAAGAGCCGCCTGGCCAATGACGACCTGAGCAATCTAGTAGATACCTCCGACGCCTGGATCCGCGAGCGCACCGGCATTGCGGCGCGGCGCGTCGTGGACAAGGACAAGGGAGAGGCGGCTTCCGATCTGGCGGCGGCCG
>JAIBAS010000402.1 GCA_019695075.1 Promineifilum sp.
TCGCCCGTCACGTCCGTCACGAGGTGCGCCGCATCATGCGCGCCGCCGAAGAGGCCGGCTTGCCGCCTGAGCGCGTCGCCCGCCTCGTCCGCCGCCAGACGCGGCCCGACTTCGACTGAGATTGACGTGGCGCGATTCTCCGAATCGCTCTTCGTGGCCGGCGACAAGATGCGATTCGGGAGAATCGCGCCACATGGCGATCTACTGGCTACAATAGGCGGCAATCATGAAAATTACGACCCCCCAGGGCTACATCATCGAACTGACGGCCGAAGAGGCCGAGACGCTGTTCCCGGAGTTGGTGCGCGACGTGCGGCGACAGTTCGGCGGCATGGGCGAGGGCGGGCGCGATCACTCGCCGCAGCGGTTGCTGCGCCGCGTCCTGCGCCGCCATCGCATCCCGCCTGCCCAACTGGCCCTCTACCACGCCCTCTATGAGGCCGGCGACAACGGGCTGGACTTCAACACGCTGGCGACGACCATCGGCCGCTCGGCCGAGGAGCTTAGCGGCGTGCTCGGCGGGCTGGGCCGGCGCGTCAACGCCACGCCCGGCATCGGCGCGCTGCCGGTGCCGCCCGGCGTGACGCTCCTCTTCGAGCAGAAAGAGAGCGCCCCGCCCGGCGGCGGCTGGGGCTGGGCCATGCGCCCCGAACTGCGCGCCGCGCTGGAGGAGATGGGCTTGCCCTGGGTGGGCGAGGAGTAGCCGGTCATCGCGATGGCCGGCTACCGGGTATGTTGATCTGTGGGCCTTGGCCCGCCTTTACGCGCCCCTGGCCGTCACCGCCACCGCCAGCGTCTTCAGCCGCCCCACCTCGGCCACCACCCCGGCCAGCACCTCCTCCGGGCAGGGAACCAGCCCCGCGTCGGTGACGATGCCCAGGTGGACGTTGCCGGCATAAGTGAGGATGCTGATGCCCAGGCTCAGCCGGCCGGCCTGCGGCACCCAGAACATCAGGTCGCGGATGCGCTGCCCGGCCATATAGAGCGGGATGGGCGGCCCCGGCACGTTGGTCAGCACCAGAGTGGCTTTCGGCTCCAGCGTGCGGACGACGAACTCGCGGAAGGCGTCGGTGCCGTAGCCCATCGCCCCCAGGATGCCCAGCGTGACCGGCGCTTCGGCCGAGCGCTTTAGCTCCAGCATCCGCCGCCGCACCTCGGCCAGGCGCATCAGTGGTTGCTCGATGTGGATCGGCAGCGTCAGGAAGACCAGGCCAAAACGGTTGCCCAGCTTGCCGTTGTCCTCGTCGCGGCGCAGGTTGACCGGGATGGCGGCGCGAATCTCCAGCCCGCCGCCATCGTCGCCGACGTTGTCGCCCTTGTCCACCAGGTAGCGCCGCAGCCCGCTGGTCACGGCCGATACCAGCACGTCGTTGACCGTGCCGCCAAAGGTATTCTTGATGAGCTTGATGTCGTTGAGCGGGATGGGATCGGCCCAGGCGGCGCGCTTCAGGACGCCGAGCTTACCCTTCAGCCGCGTGCGTGGGTCGGGGCTGCGGGCCAGCAGGCGGCCGGCGGCCAGCCCCATGCCTGCGCCCTGCTCGCCCAACGCCACGGCCGCCTCCCGGTCGCGGGCGCGGCGCAGCAGTTCGCCGGCCGCGGCGCGGGCCACGCCGAAGTTGTCGCTCAGGTCGCGCGCCAGGCCGCCGGGCAAGCTGTTGGCCAGTTGATCATCGCTCACCGGCTCGCTGGGCGTCAGCGGCGCGTCGGGGGTGAAGTCGGTCATGGCCAGCAGCACGGCCACCAGGGCCATGCCATCGGCCAGGCAGTGATGCAACCGGCCCATGATGGCGCAGCCCTCACCGTAGTTCTCGATGATGATGAACTTCCACGGCGGCCGGGAGAAGTCCAGCGGGCCGCTCATCAGGTCGCTGACCATATCTTGCAGCGCGGCGCGGTCGCCGGGAGCGGGCAGGGCGATGCGTTGCAAATGGAGATCGAGGTCGAAGTGGGGGTCGTCCTCCCAATAGGGGCGCATCAGGGGCAGGCGCGGCTGGACGATGCGCTGGCGGAAGCGGTGGTAGCGCAGCCAGCGATAGCGCAGCACCTGCCGCACGCGGTTGATGTCCAGCGGCCGGTCGAAGGTGATGACGGCGTTGACCATCATCAGATTGGTTGGCTCCTCCATGCTGAGCCAGGCGACATCCACCGGGGACATGATCTCGACTTTGGCCACGTTTCTGCTGCACCTCCGCGCGTGATGGGATAATTATAGCGGCGTCGGCAATGGGATGCGATTTGGTGTTGGGGCGGCGTCTCAGGGCAATTGCATTCTCAGGGCAATTGCATTCTCAGGGCAATTGCATTCTCAGGGCAATTGCATATAGAAGAAAGTATGATTTTGTGCTTAGATCAACGCCATGGCTCATCCCGAACTGCAATACGTTGACCATCGCCCCTGGCCGTTGCCGCCCGGCCGCTGGACGTGGCGGCAGTCGTGGCGCGACCTGCTCTTTGCCCATTGGCCCGTGCCGGTGGCGGCCGTGCGCGCGCTCGTGCCGCCGGGGCTGGAGGTGGACACCTTCGACGGCGCGACGTGGCTGGGCATCGTGCCCTTTCGCATGGCCGGGGTCATGCGCCGGCCGCTGCCCGACCTGCCGTGGATTTCCGCTTTCCCGGAGCTAAACGTGCGCGTCTACGTCACCCGCGACGGTCGGCCCGGCGTGTGGTTCCTCAGCCTCGACGCGACCAACCCCGTCGCCGTAGCTGCCGCCCGGCTGCTCTTCCACCTGCCTTACTACCGCGCCGACATGACCATCACCGCCACGGGGGACGAGTTCGCCTATCGCTCTCTACGCCGATCCCCCTCCCTCCGGGAGGGTTTAGGGGAAGGCAGTGGTGAAGACCCTCTCCCCAGCCCTCTCCCAGGGGGCGAGGGGGCCGGACAGGACGCGCGGCCGGCGCTCATTGGCCGCTATCGCCCGACGTCGACCGTCTACCTGGCCACGCCGGGCACGCTGGAGCACTGGCTGACGGAGCGCTACTGCCTCTACGCCCTCGCGCCCGGTGGCGCGCTCTACCGCTGCGAAGTCCACCACCGCGCCTGGCCGCTGCAACGGGCCGAGGCCGAGTTCGAAGTCAATACCGTCTCGGCCGCCGGCGGCTTGCCCGTGTCCGGGCCGCCAACCTACCTCCACTTCTCGCGCCGGCAGGATGTCGTCATCTGGTCGCCGCGCCGCCTGCCCCAGGAGTAATGCCCATGTGCCGCAACATCAAGCCACTCTACAACCTCCAGCCCCCCAGCAGCGACGCCGAAATCCACGACGCCGCGCTGCAATTCGTCCGCAAGGTCAGCGGCTACCGCAAGCCGTCGCGGGCCAACGAAGCCGCCTTCGAGGCCGCCGTGGCGGAGATCGCCGCGGCGACGGCGCGGCTGCTGGCCGGCTTGCAGAC
>JAIBAS010000597.1 GCA_019695075.1 Promineifilum sp.
AGCTCTTCGGCGACGGATCCGACCGCATCGCTTTCACGGCTCCGCCGGCCGCGCCACTGCCGGTCGACCAGCAGCCGGGCGCAAGCATCCACATCTCGGTCCACGGCGGCAGTCTCGTTATTGATGACAGCGACCGGTGGTTGGACTTCTAGAGCGCGACATGACAACACCCAATCACGCCATCTACAACAGCCAGGAAACCGAAGAGGCCATCGCTGCCGGCATCGCCCTCTACGCCGAATACACGGGTGACGACCTCAGCTACAACCCGGCCGGCTATCTCCAACTCGGCGACCAGTCGGCCGTACCCATTGTCGCCCTGGCCTGCTTCGTCATCGTGCAAACGACTGAGAACGAGCGCGGAGTCCGGCAGATTTCCGTTGAAATTCACCCGGACGAGAGCCTGAGCCATCCTATTGGCAAGCTGACCATCAACGAGCACGAGATTGCCACCTGGCGCGAAATTCATAACTGGCTCAACGCAGAGCCGCAAGCCAGCTAAACCCATAAACGTAGAGTAAACAACAATGCCTTACTGTTGGAACTGTGACACTGAAGCTACACACGTCTACCGCAACCACCGCAAGGAACGCAAATACCTTTGCACGACCTGCGCCGATGCCTTTGAGGTCGGCTATTGCTATGGCCAGGAAGGCGGCGACATACCCGCGCCCATCGATGGTTGGGAAGAAGACGACAACGTGGAGCAATCGGAACCTGACATTACCCCGGAGATCATCGCCAACATCCTCTACCACATCGACCAGATCGAGAACGGCCCGCTCTTCCCGGAGTACGAGCCGGCCGCCAACCTCAAAGCGTATCTAGAGCGACTCGGTATCACGCAGCTAACGCTGCCCGACGGCCGGACGGTCGCCCTGAGTACCGAACACATCCACCGCGTCAACCACTCCATCGACATCACCACCGACGGCGACACCCAATCCTGGGAAGCCGGTTATGAACTGGTGACCGAATAGACATCTGGCGTACTCCCGCGACCAAGGCAGGGGGAGTACGTCAAGGGAGAACCAGCCAATCATGCCTAAGCCAACACGGGCTACCGTTGTCATCGAAAGCAACTCTTGGAACCAGCTGGCCGCCGTTATTCTTGACGACGGCCGCTACAGCATCACCACCGAATGGTGCAACTATGCCAACCTCCAGGTCCAGGCCCAACACGGCCAGGACGATGCCGAGATCGATCTTTTCATTCAATGGCTGAACCATCGCCATGACCACACCATGATCGTCCTTGATCCCGAAGGGGACGATATGGTCATGGGCTTGCCGCACGACCTTGAACTTACGGCCATCGCCGCCATCTTTCTCGACACCTATCAGACCTCATGGCAGGAAGTCGCCGACCGGATCGACCCGGAAGAACGGCAGCGCTACCTAGACCAGACATACCCGAGCCAGCCGTCAGCCTCTGCCCGTTGAAGCCCATGCCCACCCGCCACCTCAACGACCACTATCCGACCCCGACGGCGCTCACGCTGGCTTTGCTCAAGGAGTTGCCGCGAATCGGCGGCGCAATCATCGAACCCTGCGCGGCCGAGGGCAAGATCGCTGACCTCCTTCACACGCATCCGGGCGTAACCGCTGTCACCACCAACGACATCGACGCCACAATGCCGACGCGCTACCACGAAGATGCGACCGACGCCGGCGCGACCATCTGGGCCGCGCCGGCCGACTGGATCGTGACCAATCCGCCATTCAACCAGGCCGACCAATTCGTGCGTCTGGCATGGTCCAGAGCCCGCCGGGGCGTGGCCATGCTGCTGCGTCTGACCTATATGGAGCCGACGCGCAGGCGCGCCCAGCTTCTGAAGAGCATGGCCCCGCACATGAGCCACCTGATCGTCTTCAGCCAGCCGCGGCCAAGCTTCACCGGCAATGGCCGCACTGACTCCACCACGACGGCCTGGTTCGTCTGGGAGCGTGACAACCCGCAGCAGGGCACCAGGCTCATTTACATCACTAACTGGTGTTGACAGCTAACCCTTCTTGAATTAGAATGGTAATCAAGCTACACACCAGGAGCATACCCATGCCACACAAGCCCAAGGGCGGGTTCACCCACGGCGGCCGGCGGCCGGGGGCCGGCGCGCCCAAGACGGTCATTAAGCTGAAGAAGGGCCAGACGCTGGCGTTCGCGCCGCCCGGCAACGACGGCGAGGCGGCCAGCCAGACCTTCCTGATCCTCGACATTGAAGAGGATGCTATCTGGCTGCGCAACACCGATCCGGCGGCCGACCAGGAACCGATCAAACTCGCCGTTGCCAGTCCGGCTGAATAGGGCGGGGGTAGCATATGCTACCCCCCCCCGGCACTTTCTACCGCTCTACCGCGCCCTAAGGCCCCGGTAGAACGCCTCTACCGGCCCTCTACTGGATGGTAGAGCCGGTAGAATCGGTAGAACTGGTAGAACCGACAGAAAGCCCGTAGTGGGCCAGGACTTCCTCTACCTGGTGATAGAAGGCCCCATTGCAGCGCGGCCGGCCTTGCTCGTTGTAGCCAAAGGCGGCGATCTCAATCTTGTAGTGGGGCAGACCGGCGGCGTGGGCTTCCAGAATCTTGCCGACCTCCACCGGTCCGACCCAGCCGCGCGACGTCATCAGGCCGTCGATGCGCGGATCGACCGGTCGCTCAGTGACCGGGGCAGGGGGACCGATCACTTCGTTGCTGCGGTTGAACAAGCCGTCGACCAGGGCCGAACTGCCGCCCCAGTATAGCCCCGCGTTGACCGCCGGCAGGACGGCCGGGACGCGGAAGTGCGGCGAGCGCGGGTCCTCTTCGGGGTGGTAGGGAATGACCACCGGCGTGGCCCGGCGGCTGCCGCCACGCATGTAGATGGCCGGGCGGTCAGCGCCGTCCAGCGCCGGGTAGCGCTCGACGGCGAAGGGGCCCAGGAAGATGCGATGCAGGAAGTTCTCAATGACCGACGACTCGCCCTCCAGGCCCATCTCCTTGACCAGCAGGGAGTGGGTAGCCATGACCACGTAGAGGCCGTACTTGGCCCCCTGGCGGACGACAGCCTTCCAGGCCGCCATCGCCGGGGCGGGGACGAAGTTGGCCAACTCCCATTGCTCGTCCATGATGACCGTGACGGGATCAAACCGCGCATCTCCCTTCGCATAGCGAGCTACACGGGCGCGACGCTCTTCGTCCAGCCAACTCAACAGGTCGGCCACCCGGTCGAAGTTGCCGGCCGCGCCAACGACCTCACGCACCGTGGCCGGCCACGCGCCCGGCCGGTAGTTGGTGTCGATTACGTAGACTGCGCCGCCAGCCAGGCCCTTGGCCACCTGGCGCAGGACGTTGGACTTGCCCGTGGTCGTCGGGCCGACGATCAGCACATGCGCGCCGGCCAGAG
>JAIBAS010000108.1 GCA_019695075.1 Promineifilum sp.
CGGGCTGCTCATGGGCCAGGCGGCCGAGGGGCTGCCGGCGGTGCTGCTGCGTGGGCTGCGGCTGCCGCCGGCTGAGGGGCGGGCCACTGACCTGGTGCGGCCGGAGTCGATGGATCTCTATCGCTAAGCGGGCGCTTGCCCACCGCTTGGCGCGACCGACGTTTCCAGCAAGGTCGTCGTCGGCGTGTCGTAGCGCCGCAGGATGGGGAACTTCCAGGCTACCAGCGCCGTCAGCGCCACCGTCGCCAGCCCGCCGCTGATGATGGCGAAGGGCACGCCAAAGGCCGCCGCCACCAATCCCGCCTCCAACTCGCCCAATTGCGGGCCGCCCATGAAAAACATCATGTTGACGCTGGTCATGCGCCCGCGCAGTTCGTCGGGTGTGGAGAGCTGGCGCACGGTGCCGCGGATGACGGTCGAGACGGCGTCGCCCGCGCCAACGAGCATGAGCAGGAAGAACGACAGCAGGAAGGCGGTGGACACGCCGAAGAGGGCTGTGGCCGCGCCATAGATGGCCACGCAGATGAGCAGGATCGGCCCCTGGCGGCGCAACTGCTCGCCGCGCGTGGCCAGGACGCTGCCGGCGACGACCGCGCCGACCGAGTCGGCTGTGGCCAGCCAGCCATAGCCAACCGCGCCCACGCCCAGGATGTCGCTGGCGACGATGGGCAGCATCGTCCGCGCCGAGCTAAAGAACGTGGCGATGAAGTCGAGCAGCATGGTGCTGGAGATGATCGGCGTGCGGAAGACGAAGCGCAGCCCGTCCAGCAGCGCGCCCAGCCCCAGCCCGGCCGACGACGCCGCCACCTTGCCGCGGTAGTTCATCAGCAGCAGCGAGACGACCACGGCCAGAAACGACAGGGCGTTGATGATGTAGACGTAGCCGGTATCGATGTAGGCCACCAGCAGACCGGCCAGCGCCGGGCCGAGGATGGCCGCCGTCGTCCAGGTCAGCGTCTGGACGCTGACGGCGTTGCTGAAGTGCTCCGGCGGCACGAGATGGGGCACCAGCGATTGGCGCGACGGGTTCTCAAAGGCGGCCACAGCCGACAGCGCTGCCGTGAACAGATAGATGACCAGCACCGACTCGCGCCCCAGCAGCGTCAGCACGCCCAACGCGCCGGCCATCAGCGCGGCGGCGATCTCGGCGTAGAACAGCAGGGTGCGGCGATTGCGCGTGTCGGCCAGCATGCCGCCCACCAGGGCGAACAGGACGATAGGGATGACGCGCACCAGGCCGAGCGTGCCCAGCCCCAGTGCCTCCGCGCCGAGGTCGATGCTGCGGCCCAGGATGTTGAGCGTCAGCGTTTGGCCGCGCAGCAACTCATAGATGTGCCAGTTGACGGCGATGAGTTGCATCTGCGAGCCGATGACGGACAGGAAGAGGCCAAGCCAGAAGATGCGATAGTCGCGGAATCGCAGAGCAGGGGGGAAGCGTAAGTTCATGGGTGTGTGAAGTTGAAGTCTGTGGTCTTAAGAGCGGGTCTTAAAAGCGACGACGGACGACAGACCACGGACGACGGCCGGAAGGGTGGTCGGTGGTTAGTGGGTCAGTGTCCAGTAGGTCAGTGGCCAGTAGGTCAGTATCCAGTAGGTCAGTGGCCAGTGGTCTGTGGTCTGTCGTCCGTCGTCGGCGGTCAGCAGTCAGCGGTCAGCCTACTCGTTGCCGCTATACTTGGCCACGCGGGGCAAGCCGTAGAGCCACCAGTAGTCGTCGCGCGGGTAGGCGGGCTGCCACTCGGCCGGCCAGACGAACTCGCCCGGCTGCCAGCGGTTTTGCAGGCGCGTGTCCAGCAGGGGGACGAGGCGGCCGGCGCGGTCGTCGGGCCGGTAGGGCGGCATGCTCAGCCGGTCGAGCAGGGCCTGGATCATCGCCCGCGGCTCGACGATGGTGCTGTAGTTGCTGTTGTGCTGGAGCGTGCCGTGCTCGATCTCCTTGACCGATTCCTCCCACTGGCGCAGGCGGGACTCCAGTTCGTGCTGGGCCTTGGTCTCGAAGCGGACGACGCGATTGCTGAGGGCTTGATTGAACTGGAAGACAGCCGCGTCCACCTGGCCGCGCTGCTCCGGCGTCAGCAGTTGCGGCAGGGTCAGCAGGCGGTGCTCGCGCAGCAGATAGCCGCCGAGGGTCAGCATCGGCAGGTTGCCGCGGCCGAGCGGCCAGAAGAGGACGTCGCTGTCCAGGTATTCGCCCATCTGCTCGGCCATCGCGCTCAGGGCGGCAACGTCCTGGGCCAGTCGTTCGTTCTCGTGGTGCATGAGACCTCCGTTGAAGAATTCGCTCTTTGGATATAATAGACCTCAGCCTGAACAGCGTCAAACGTTCTGGCCGGGCGCTAAACCGGTCCCGGCGGCGGTTGACGCGAGTGAGGAACAGCATGAAACAGATGCGACGCGCCGCGATCTATAAGCTGGCCGCCTCCGCCCACGAGATGGAGCTGGATGTCATGAACGGCGTCCTGCGCGTCGATGATGACGGCCGCTGGCACATCGGCGACTATGACCTGCTCACCTGGCTCGACGCCCACCGCGGCGAGGAACTTGTCGTCGTCCTCGGCTCGATGGCCGACGAGCGCGAGGTGCAGGTGCGCACCTGCCGGACGTGCGGCCGCGACTACACCGAACTGGAGTGCCCTCACTGCCGCGCCAACCGCATCCGGCTGCGCGGCCATGCCTAGGCCGGCGGCGGCCGCTCGCGCCCCTGCCCGCCAACATCCCCTGACCAACTCTTTCACCCCTCAACCATTGGCCAACAATCCTATGATGCGCACACTCAGTCTGCTTTTGCTTCTCTTGTTCACGGCCGTCATCCCGGTGGCCGCGCAGGACGAGGTTACAGAACTCGACCAGATGACCGTCGAGCTGTGGCCCGACTATGATCGCCCGGCCATGCTGGTGCTGCTGACGGGCACACTGCCGGCGACGGCGACGCTGCCGGCGACGGTGAGCATCCCCCTGCCGGATGACGCCGACATCTTCGCCATCGCTCGCTTGACAGACGAGGATGTGCTCGTCTCCGACGTCGAATCGACGGCCGCCGACGGCCGCCTGACGCTGACGACGCCCGGCCGCACCTTCCGCGTGGAGTACTACGCCCCCTACACGCGCGACGGCAGCCAGACCTCCTACCGTTTCGAGTGGCTGTCAGACCTGACCATCGGCGGCATGTCGGCCGTCGTCCAGCAGCCGCTGGCGGCGACGGATTTCGCCGTCGTGCCCACGGCCGACAGCAGCGGGCCGCGCGGCGACGGGCTGAACTACCACCAGATCGCCGCGCGCCCCGTGGCCGCGGGCGAGCCGTTCACTGTCGAGGTCACTTACACCGTCGATTCGCCGGTGCTCTCCGCGCCGGCAGAGTCGCTGCCGGCGGCGAC
>JAIBAS010000274.1 GCA_019695075.1 Promineifilum sp.
ATTGGCCGCGCTCAGGGGCACGCTCTCGGCCGGCAGCGGCTGCCACAGCCCCGCGCCGGCCAACGCGCCGCGAAAGGCGGCCCAGGCCTCTTCGAGGGGGATGTCTTCGAGGTAAAAGGTGCGTTCCATAGGACGACCGGAAGTAAGTCTAGCCCACCTTCTCCAGCACGAGGAAGTGGGACAGGCCCAGCGCTGCCAGGGGCGTGTTCTCGGCGGCATAGAGCAGCCGCCGGACAGCCCCGCCCAGGCGCGGGCTGCGCCGCACGATGTTGTCATAGCCGCCGAAGATGCGGCCGTGGTGAAGCACGCGCAGAGGCAGTCCGGCGAAGACGGCGCGCAGCCCATGGCCGGTGTAGGCGCGGACGTGGGGCGCGAGACGGTCGCGCAGCGAGTTGGGCAAGTAGTTGACCAGCGGCTTGTTGCCGAAGTGGTACTCGCCGCGCCAGTAGATGCCGTGCTGCTCGACCGGATACCAGCGGTTGGGCGCGAAGACGACGATGCGGCCGCCCGGCCGGGTCACGCGGGCCATCTCGGCCGCGGCGGCGCGGTCGTCGGCCACGTGCTCCAGCACCTCGTTGCTCAGGATGAGGTCGAAGCTATTGTCGGCGAAGGGCAACTCTTCGCCCACGCCCAGGACGATGCCGTCGGCGCGGGCCACGGCCGCGCGCGCGCGATCAAACTCGACCTCCAGGCCGATGCGCAGCCCGTCGGGGTTGACCCGGCCGCACGCCTCCAGATAGGTGCCCAGGCCCGTGCCGTTGTCCAGGATGCGCCCACCCAGGTCCGACCACTGGCGGATCATGTCCAGCCGCCGCTCCTGGCCCGACCGCCAGACGTAGCCCGGTTCGCCGCGCGCGGCGGCCTTGTCGGAGTGGATGGGGGCCATCACGCCACCGCGTTGCCGGTCAGTTCGTCGTACTTGCGTCGCGCCTCGCGGATGTCCTGCCACATCAGCGCCTTGGGGCTGCCCGGCTCGCGCGAGGGGTTGCGCAGCAGATAGGCGGGGTGAAAGATGGGCATGGCCCAGCGCCCCTGCCACGGGAACCACTGGCCGCGCAGGCGGGTGATGCCGGTTTGCTCCAGCAGCGACTCGGTGGCCACATTGCCGGTCAGCAGCATGATCAGCGGATCGACCAGGCGGATGATCTCCAGCAGGTAGGGCTTGTAGTAGACGATCTCGTCCGAGGTGGGCTTGCGCAGCGGCTTGCCGTCGTCGCCGGGCGGCAGGCGGAAGACGGCGTTGGTGATGAAGACGTCTCGCTCCGGGTCAAGGTGAACCGATTGCAGGATTTGGTCGAGCAATTGACCGGAGCGGCCGACAAAGGGCTTGCCCTGGCGGTCTTCCTCCGTGCCGGGGGCCTCGCCGATGATCATCAGCCTGGCCCGCGGGTTGCCGCGGTAGATGACCATGTTCGTGCCCGCGGGGAAGAGCGGGTCGTCTTCCAGCTTCATCATCGCGGCGACGAGGTCATCGAGGCTGGCGAATTGCCGCGGCCGGTCTTCAAATAGCCCGAATTGCATGGCGGTCTCCTCTTGCACCTGCTCCCGGTGGAATTGCTGACGACATTGTACAAAGGAATCCACCGGCAATCAAAGCGCGGCGGCGGGCCGCGGCCAACGCAAAAGGCCCCTCGCGGGGAGGGGCCTTCGGTGTTGTGAATCGAACGGCGCGGACTAGAAGTCCATGTCGCCCATGCCGCCGCCGGGGGGCATGGCCGGAGCCTTCTTCTCTTCGGGGATGTCCGTCACCAGCGCCTCGGTGGTCAGGATCATGGCGGCGATGCTGGCCGCATTCTCCAGCGCGCCGCGGGTGACCTTGGCCGGGTCGATGATGCCGGCCTTGACCATGTTGAGGTACTCGCCGGTCATGACGTTGTAGCCCAACTGCGGGTCGCCCTTCTCGTCCTGCAAGCGGCGGACGTTCTGGATGATGACGTCGCCATTCATGCCGGCGTTCTCGGCGATCTTGCGCATCGGCGCTTCGAGGGCCACGCGCAGGATGTTGACGCCGGTGGCGATGTCGCCGATGGGGGCCTGAACCTCGTCAAGCGCCGGCAGGGCGTTGATCAGGGCCACGCCGCCGCCGGGCACGATGCCCTCTTCGACGGCCGCGCGCGTCGCGCTCAGAGCGTCCTCAACGCGGTGCTTCTTTTCCTTCAGCTCGACCTCGGTCGCCGCGCCGACGCGGATGATGGCCACGCCGCCGGACAGCTTGGCCAGACGCTCCTGCAGCTTCTCCTTGTCATAGTCGGAGGTGCTGCGGTCGATCTCGACCTTGATCTGCTCAACGCGGCCGGCGATCTCCTTCTCGTCGCCCTTGCCATCGACGATGGTCGTGTCGTCCTTGCTGCTGACGACCTTGCCGGCGCGACCCAGATCGCCGATCTGGACGCTATCCAGCTTGCGGCCCATCTCCTCGGTGATGACCTGGCCGCCGGTCAGGACGGCGATGTCCTGGAGCATGGCCTTGCGGCGGTCGCCGAAGCCGGGGGCCTTGATGGCCAGGGCGTTGATCATGCCACGCAGCTTGTTGAGCACCAACGTGGCCAGCGCTTCGCCGTCCACGTCCTCGGCGATGATGACCAGGTTCTTGCGGCCGATCTGCACCAGCTTCTCCAGCACGGGCAGGATGTCCTGGGCGGAGCTGATCTTCTTGTCGTGGATGAGGATGTAGGCATCCTCGATGACCGCTTCCATCGTGTCCGGGTCGGTCACGAAGTAGGCGCTGATGTAGCCGCGGTCGAACTGCATACCCTCGACGTACTCGGTCTCGAACTCCAGGGCCTTCGACTCTTCGACGGTGATGACGCCTTCGTTGCCAACGCGATCCATCACCGTGGCGATCAGCTTGCCGATCTCCGGGTCCTGGGCCGAAATGGAGGCCACGGAGGCGATCTCCTCCGGGCTGTCGATGGAAATGGCCATGTTGCGAATCTTCGTGGCCAGCGCCTGCGTGCCCAGTTCGATGCCCTGCTTCAGGAGCATCGGGTTGGCCCCGGCGGCGACGTTCTTCAGGCCCTCGTGGACCATGTGCTGGGCCAGGACAGTGGCGGTGGTGGTGCCGTCGCCGGCGATGTCGTTGGTCTTGATGGCCGCTTCTTTGAACAGCTGCGCGCCCATGTTCTCATACGGGTCGTCCAGCTCGATCTCCTTGGCCACGGACACGCCGTCGTGGGTGATGGTCGGCGCGCCGAACTTCTTGTCCAGGGCGACGTTGCGCCCCTTGGGGCCGAGGGTGGTGGAGACGGCTGTCGCCACCGTGTCAATGCCGCGCTTCAGCTTGCGGCGAGCGTCTTCCGAAAAAATGAGTTGCTTCGCAGTCATTGCGTCAATTCTCCGTCTGAATTAATTCCCAACGATGGCCAGCACGTCGGACTCTTTGAGGATCAGCAGCTTCTTGTCGTCGATCTTGACTTCCGTGCCGCCGTACTTGGCGTAGAGGACGACGTCGCCCACTTCAACATCCATTTCAATGCGCTTGCCGTTCTCATCGCGGCGGCCAGGCCCAACGGCGAGCACCTCGCCTTCCTGCGGCTTCTCTTTGGCCGTCTCCGGCAGCACCAGGCCGGACGCGGTCATGGATTCGCGCTCGCGGGGTTCGACGACCAGGCGGTCGCCAAGCGGCTTCAGTTTCAGAGCCATATCACACTATCTCCTTGCCAACGTATTTACGGTTGTTAGGTTCCTCAATTGGGAGCTTACATGAATTAGCACTCGTGTGGTCAGAGTGCTAATCAATCGACTGCATTCTAGCAGCCGTGTTTGTGATTGTCAAGGGGATTTTAGCAGTCCTGGCATGGGAGTGCCAATTATGGCTCACTACCCAGCGTCGCCCGGCGGCACTCCAACAGGCCCTCGTTGGCGCTGGCGACGATGAGTTCGTTGGTGGTCACGTCGAGCACCTGCTCGAACAGCGGCACGGCCAGCGAGCAGTCGTTGAGGTCGCGGCGGATGTAGGCCGAGGCCAGCATGTTGAAGAAGCGGGCATTCAGTTCGGTGGCGCCGCCGTAGAGCCTGACGGCCTCTTCCAGGGCGACGATGGCGTCGGGGTAGTTGTTCTGCTGGAAGTAGGCCTCGCCCAGGCGGCCCTGGGCGCGGGCAACGTTGGGATTGATGCGCACTGCCTCCAGGGCGTTCTTTTCGGCTTCGGGGGCGTCGCCCAGTTGCAGGAACATGTAGGCCCGGCCGTCGAACGCCTCGGCGTTTTCGGGATCGACGGCCAGGGCATCCTCAAAGGTGAGGATGGCCTCGGAGGTGTTGCCCGTGCCGTAGAAGTTGTAGGCCAGGCCAATGTAGAGATCTGTATTGGTCGGGTCGGTCTCCAGGCCCAATTGGTACTGCTCCGCGGCTTCGGTGTAACGCCCCTGATAGGTGAAGACGGTGGCCATGTAGTAGCGGGCGATGGCATTGTTGGGGTCAATGCGCACGGCGTCGTCGGCGAAGAGCTGGGCCTGTTCGTACTTGTCCGGGTCGCCCTGCAAGACGGTGCCGCCGGCGGCGTAGGCCAGGGCGGTGGCGTTGTTGGGGTTGATGGTGATGGCCTTGCGGGCAGCCTGGACGGCATTGGCGTACTGCAAATTGGCGGCGTTGGTGTCGCCCAGGTCGCTCAGGCGGTCGCCTTCGGCCATATAGGCCGCCGCGGCCGCCGTCCAGACGGCGTCGTTCTCCGGGTCCAGCACGGTGGCTTGCTCGGCGCGGGCCACCGCATCCTGGGATCGGTTCTGTCGCACCAGCAGATCGACGATGCGAATGTAGAACTCCGGGTTGGTGGCGTCGCCGGCGATGGCCTGCTCATAGAAACCGATGGCCTCGTCGTTGCTGCCGTCGGCGCGGCTCAGCTCGGCCAGGACGGCGAACTCAGTCGCCGAGCGGGTCGGCTCGGCCGTCGGCGTGGGGATGATGGCGCTGCGCACCTCTTCGGCATTCTGGATGACGTAGAGGCTGACGGCGATGCCGAAGATGACAAAGATAACCAGCAGGCACGATGGGCCGCGGCGTGGGTAGCGAGGTGGCTTGCGTTGAATGATCATGGCTGGCGGTTGGCCCCGTGGTCGTCAACCGCGCATGATAGCAGCGGCCCGCGGGCGCGGCAACGCGCGCTCAGGGCGGGTTAAGCATCGTGGTGGCGCGCCGGTCGCCGTACCGCCGGGCCACGTGGCGTGTCGTGGCGCAGTCGCCACCAGACGCCGGCCGGGTAGCCGGCCATCTTGGCCACGTCGCCGATCAGCCGGATGATGGGGATGAGGGCAAAGGCACGCGCGCGGGACGGCGGACGCCAGCCCCAGGTGTTGCCCCACAGCCGCTCGGCCGGCCGGCGCGAGTAGGCCCCAACGCCCAGGAAGAGCAACAGCCAGCCGAACCAGCGCTCGCGCCAGATGGCCCGCAGCACCAGGGGCAGGGCGAGCAGGTAGGTGGCGTAGCGGATGGCGTGGCGGCGCGGCCAGAGGTTGGCTTTGCCGTCGCCGCGGGCGTAGGCATAGTACTGGCGGTAGAAGGCGCGCAGGCTGGAACGCGGCCGGAAGTAGGCCACCGCCCCCGGCGCGAAGGGGAATGGCCCGAAGCGGTCGCGCAGCGCCCTGTCGAAGACGAGGTCTTCGCTGTGCTCCAGCCACTCCGGGTAGCCGCCGACGGCCGCCCAGGCGCTCTTGCGGAAAGCGACCGAGCGGCTGGAGGGCAGGAACGATTGCGGGTCGATGTCGCTGCGCGCGGGCAGCACCGTCGCGCCCATGACCACCTCGAAGTCGGTGAAGGGGTCGGCCTCGAACCAACCGCTGACGACCTGGACGCTCTCGTCGGCAAAGGGTGTCAGCAGCTCCTCCAGCCAAGTGGGCGAGAGGACGACGCCGGCGTCGGTGGCGGCGATGACGTCGCCGCTGGCGGCGGCGATGGCCCGGTTGCGCCCCTGGCTGATGTTGCTGCCCGGTGCGACGATGACGCGCAGCGGCAGCAGGGCGCGGTACTCATCCAGGATCGCCAGGGTGGCATCGTCCGAGCCGCCGTCGGCGATGACGACCTCATCGGGCGGGCGGGTCTGGTCGAAGATGGAGTCGAGCAGTGGCCGCAGCGCCTCCCCCTCGTTTTTGACGGTAGCGACGATCGATGCCTTCATGTTACACTCTAGGGAAAGGAACACTGTACGGCCCGATTCGTTGCACTCGCGGACGCGGAATGGCGCGCTGCGTCAGGGATCGCGCCGTCGCCGGCGAAGAACCCCGTGACCCAAGGAGAACCCCCGATGGATATCGGCCGCGCCCTGGAGATGCTGTTGCACGGCAACCAACTGAAGCGCACGGCGCGCACCGGCTGGGCGCAGCGCGGCGTGCCGTTGCCGGAGAACGTCGCCGCCCACAGCTTTGGCGTCGTCTACACCACGCTGCTGTTGGCTGAACTGGTCGAGCGGCCCATCGACCTGGCCGCGGCGCTGGCCCTGGCCGCGCTCCACGACCTGCCGGAGGCGCTGACGACCGACATCCCCACGCCGGCGTGGCGCTTTCTACCCGGCGGTTCCAAGACCGACGCCGAGCGGCAGGCTATGACCCAGATCGTCGGGGAAGGGCCGGTGGGGGCGCGCTGGCTGGCCTGGTGGGAGGAGATGCGGCTGAATGAGTCGGCCGAGGCGCAGCTCGTCCACGACGCCGACCGGCTCGACCTTTACCTGCAAGCCCACATCTACGAACTCCACACCGGCAACCGCCAGCTGGAAGAGTTCTGGCGCGTCGTCCACCGCTTTTTCTACCCCCAGGCCCAGGCCATCTACGACGAGTTGCGCCGCCGGCGCGGCGCTGGCGACAGAGGCGACGTCGCTGCCCTGAATACTGAGCACGCCTAGAGACGCTATTGGCAATTGCCCCGCCTTCGGGCAGAATAACCGGCGGCCTATGCACAAACGATCCCGTCTTTTGCCCCTTCTTCTGGCCCTGGCCGGGGCCGTCGCCCTGGCGCAGCCTCTGGCCCTGCTGGCACAGCCCCAGCCAACGCCCACCCCGGCGGCGACGCCAACGACCGACCCGGCCGCGCCGCCCGTCCCCCGCATCCACACCGTGCAGGACGGTGAGAACCTGACCACCATCGCCGCCGACTACGGCGTGACGGTCGAGGACATCCTGGCCATCAATAACCTGGCCAATGGCGACCTGCTGCAAGTTGGGCAGGAGCTAATCATCCCCGGCGGCACGGGCGAAGCCATCGCCACCGTCTACACCATCGCCGCGGGCGACACGCTGGCGGGCGTGGCCGCCAACTTCAACACCACTCTGGCCGACGTGCTGGCCACCAATCGCCTCATCGCCGCCGACCTGCCGCTCATCGTCGGCCAGACAATACCGATCATCAGCCGGACGGGTTCGGCCTCGCCGCGGCCGGCGACGGGGCGGCCCTACCTGGTGGCCGCGGGCGACACGCTGCTGACCGTCGCCGCGGCCCACAACCTGACTCCCGCCGAATTGCGCGCGGCCAACAACCTGACCGGCGACTACCTTTTCCCCGGCCAGCGCCTGCGCCTGCTCGATGACACCGTTGCCTATCGCCACTTGCCGGAGGGCTGGCTCGACGTGCGCGTGACGCCGGCGTCGGTGGGGCAAGGCTCGACGGTCTCCGTCTACGTCGCCAACCTGCTGCCGGGCACGCCCGCCGGCCGCCTGGGCGAACAACCGCTCATCTTTGCGCCCTCCGGCGACGGCTATGCCGCTCTGGTGGGCATCGACGCCTTTTCCGAGCCGGGATTGTATGACCTGGAGATCAGCGGCGGCGACGAGCACGGCCTGTGGCAGCCGCTGCGCATTCGTCTGCCGGTGACGGCCACGGCCTACGACACGCAGTACGTCACCGTCGGCGAGGCGCTGGACGGCCTGCTCGACCCGGCCGTGCGAGCGACGGAGGACGAGTTCCTGCGTGGCATCTATGCCGTCTTCGACGAAGAGCAGCGTTGGGAGGGCGTTTTCCAGGTCCCGGTGACGACGACGGTGATCTCGGCCGGCTACGGCGGACGCCGCTCCTACAACAATGGCCCCATCGAAATCTACCATACCGGCCTCGACATCGCCGCGGCCCAGGGGGATACGGTCGCGGCCCCGGCCAACGGCGTCGTCGTTTTCAGCGACGTGCTGGAGCTGCGCGGCGGCACGATCATCCTCAACCACGGCCGCGGCGTCATGACCGGCTACTACCATCTGTCCGAGCGGCTGGTCAACGTCGGCGACGAAGTCGCCGCGGGGCAGCCCATCGCTCGCGTCGGTTCGACCGGTCTATCCAGCGGCGCGCATCTGCATTGGGACGTGCGCATCATGAATGTCCCCGTCGATCCACTGGCCTGGACGCAGCAGACGTTTCCTTAAGGTTGTCTGAGTCCGCGCGGACTGGTACAATAGTAGCCTTAGACCACGCTACCTAGCCTAGCCTGCCCTACAGGAGTTCGCGGTGACTCAGACTCAGATTCAGTCTACGGAGTACTGGGAATCGGGGTTCTCACTCTCCGATACTGACTTCGAGCAAATCTACAATCATTTTCTAGAAACAGAACAACCCCAGACCGTCGCCGAGTTGGCCGGTCTTGTTATTCGCGCGCGCGTGCGCGAGCAGGCGGCCGAGGTGCGCCGCCTCATGAGCGGCACCACCGTCTATCAGCCCCAGCGCAGCTACGCTGTCGGCGAGGAGGTCATCTTCCCGGCGTTGAAGCTGGCCAGGGGCAAGGTGACGAGCATCCGGCCGGGCTATAACCCCGAGTACGGCGACTTCAACGTCATTACCGTCAGCATCAAGGGCAAGGGGCGCGAATTCGTGGCCGACTATGGCCCCGCCCATGCCCTGAACAACAGCAACGGCGGCGCGCTGACCGAGGAAATGGCCGGCGACGCCCAGGCGATCACCGACGCCCACGGGGCCAGCGTGGCCGCGCGCATCGCCGCCGCCCTGGCCAGGCGCGAGGACTTCATCAACATCGGCAACGAGTGGTTCGTCAAGTCGCTCATGGCCGACGTCAACATCGGCCACTTGCACCTGACCGAGGCTGTCCTCGACATGGCCGAGGGTGGGCCGATGACCACCGCCGAAATCCTGCCCCAGTTGGAGCTGGACGGCGGCGTCGACCCGCGCGTGCAGGAGTTCTCCCTCAACTACCACTTGCAGCGCGACGGCCGCTTCGACGATGTTGCCCCCGCGGGCGCGCCGCAGTGGTTCCTGCGCCGGATGGAGCCGGACAGCGTGCAGACGCCGCCGGAGCGCCTGGTCTACCAGCCCATCACCTACGACCGTTCCCTCCTGTCGCCGCAGCAGCTGGCGCTGGAGGCGGAGTTGGACGACGAATGGTCGGACCTGCCGCCGGCCGAGCCAAGCGATCCCGTCGTCTGGGCGCTGTCATACCCCCACCGCTGGGCGGGCACGCTGCCCATCAACGCGCGCACGCAGGCGCTATTCGATGCCGGCCGTTCGCCGCGCCGGCGCATCGTCTTCATCGACGACGAGAGCAATGAATCGATTGTCGGCTGGGTGGTGGCCGAGGGGCGCTACGTCCTCGGTTTGGCCGGCTGGTATCGCGATAACTCCATCCCCGTTGGCGGCTTCATCCACCTGCGGCCGGGGCCGGAGCCGGGCACGGTGCTGCTCGGCTATGACCGGCGGCGGCCGCAGCGCGAATGGGTGCGCCTGGCGACGGTGAAGGACAATAAGCTCCAGTTCGAGCTGATGCGCCGGGCGATCCCCTGCGGCTACGATGACCTGCTCATTGTCGGCACAGACGTGGTCGCCGCGGTCGATATTCACGCGCGACGGGCGGCGTCGATGGGTATGTCGGTGGGCACGCTGCTGAGCGAGGTCTTCCCCTCCCTGGCCGGCCTGACGCCGCAGAACACCGTTCACGCCAAGACGCTCTACAGCGCCATCAATATGCTGCGGCGCGTGCCGCCGGGGCCGATCTTCGCCGAACTGATGCGCAACCCGGCCTTCAAGGCCGTCGGCGACCATTACTGGCAGGTCGAGTAAGCGCTCGGCCGTCGTTGTTATTCAGAGGAGATAGATAGCGTTGTCCAGCTATCCACGGCCAAACATCAAGTCGGCCCACCTGCGACGGGTGACGCCGGAGACGCGCTTCTACATCGACTACAACTGGTGGGAAGAGGGCCATCTCGACCTGCGTACCTACTTGCTGGCCCGGCTGTCGCTGGGCAATGAGGGCGGGTCGGAGTTGCCCGCCGAGCGCATCGACCTTGTTGATGCTAAGACGGGTGAAGTGCGGCAGGTCGATGCCTTCCAGTACCTCATCCAGAACTACTTCAGCCGCCACGGCAACGAGTTGGCGACGCAAGGCTCCATCGTCGATGCCGTCTTCAGTGTCCTGCTGGCCAACGGCAACCAACCCATGACCGCCCACGAGATTGCCGAGCGCGTCCAGCGGCCGACAGACCTGCTGGTAAAGACGTTCGGTGGCCCGCACATCTACAACGGCATCCGGCCGCTGTTCGATGAAGAGTAGCCAGTAGTACGGCCTGTCAGGCTGTCGTCGCTGGCCACAGCCTAACAGGCTGTGCTACAGGCTGTGCTACGCGCTGTGCGTCGAGCCACCCTCGGCCGGCGGTTGACGCTTCTCCCGTCCCACTCTAGAATTGCGGCGCAAGGGTGGGCTTCAAGCCACTCTGCCGGAACCACCCGCGCACCGTGGGCAGGGCGCGCGCCTGCCGCGGGCAAGTGACAAAGCGCCCCCGTAGCTCAATTGGACAGAGCGTCGGCCTTCTAAGCCGAATGTTGCAGGTTCGAGCCCTGCCGGGGGCACTGGCAGCGAACCGCGCGCAGACCAGGATCGCCATGACTGTCAAAATCTTCACTGTGGCCGAGATGGTCGCCGCCGAGAAGGCCGCCGCCGCCGGCCTTGCCTACGCCCAAATGATGGAGACCGCCGGCCGCAGCGTGGCCGAGGCCATCCAGCAGCGCCGCGACGTGGCCGATTGCCAGGTGTTGGTGCTGGTGGGGCCGGGCAACAACGGCGGCGATGGGTTGGTGGCCGGCCGCTATCTGGCCGAGGCGGGGGCTGTGGTCGCCTTCTACCTGGTCAAGCCGCGCGACGTGGCCGACGACGAGAACCTGGCCCGCGCCGAGGAGATGGGGCTGGAGGTGCTGCTGGCCGACTACGACCAGCGCTATCGCGTCCTGCGCCATCGCCTGCGGGTCACTGACATCGTTATCGACGCCCTGCTGGGCACCGGGGTCTCACGGCCCATCGAGAGGCAGTTGGCAGCGCTGCTGGAGCAGGCGGGCGGGGCCATCGCCGAGCGCCGCCGCGCCGCGCCGGAGCGCGCGCCGCTGCTCAGC
>JAIBAS010000514.1 GCA_019695075.1 Promineifilum sp.
GAACGCCCTGCCGCCCGACGCGACCAGCGGCCCGGCCCCGGCCGCTCCGGCCTTCAACCAGACGGCGCTGGAGTTGCCCACCGGCCTGCTTCTGTCGCCCGACGCCAGCGGCGGCTGGCTCCACGACACGACGCCCCACGAGCGCGACGGCCGCTTCGCCCTCTGGCAGACGCGCCTCGGCCGCCGCGACGTGGACGCCGGCGGCAACCCCATCACCGCCGCCAGCGACGACCGCTCGGTGCGCGTCGTTTGGAGCACGCGGCCGGCCATCCCCTTCACCAACTCGTTGACCGACACCGACCGGGCCGAGGCGGTCACCCTGTCGGGCGACTTCACCCTGCCGCGGCCGCCCGGCTGGGCTGTCGTCCATCCGGTGCGCTTGATGATCTGGCGGCAGATGCTGGCCGCTAACGGCCTACCGCCACGCTACATTCCCAAGCCCGCCCGCGCCCGGCGGCTGATGCTCTCGTCGCTGGGCGCGTGGACGAACCTGGAGAGTGAATGGGATTACCCGATCATCATTCCCGGTTCACCACAGGACGGCCTGGGCTACCCCACGCTGACGCTGGAGCAGTGGACGCACCAGACGGCCCAGGGGCGCGACCAGTACGCGCGGACGGTGCAGACCGCTTTCGTCTGCGATTGCGCCAACCGCATCTCCATCGTCACCGTCACCGAGCGGCAGTTCCAGCCGACCTTCATCCGCACCGACCAGACGCCCGGCGGGCCGGTGGGCATCTTCGGCTCGGTCGCCTACCTGCGGCGGTACGAGTACTTCATCATCCAGAAGCAGCTCCAGGACTACGCGGGGCAGGCAGGGCTGTTCCAGCATGCCGGCCGCGAGTTCCCCTTTCGTCGTCTGCGCATCACCATGCGCGTCTCGCCCATCATCGATCCGCGCCCGGCCGACGATGCGCCTTTCTGGCCCACCGTCGGCGGCCAACCGCTTTTGTTCCCGATGATCGGCGAGGACTGGGACGGGCAGCCGTCCACAACCCAGAAAACACAGCTCGTCGTGCCGCTGCGAGCCATGATCGCCCGGCGCTCGACCATCGGCGGCCAGCCCGACCCGAAGGTGTGGACATGGCCGGAGATCGTGGCCCTCTACAATGCCGGCGACGCCGGCCGGCGCACGGCCGACCTGCGCGGGCAGAGTATCGCCTTCGCCGCCAACGACCCGGCCGAGCCGGGCAAGACGCGCCTCGACACGCAGGCCATTACCACCCAGGCCCAACTCGTGACCACGCCGACGCCGCTGGGCGTGCCGCCCTTCCTGCCCAAAATGGCGACGGCGCGGGTGACCATCCCGGCGGTCAACCGCGTTCTGGGCCGCGAGGAAGCCGTCGATGTCGGCTACGACACCACCTATCTGAACGACGGCTTCAGCCCGGCCAGCAATCCCGGCGAGGTCTTCGTCAAGCTCGTCCAGCCGTTGTCGCTGGCCCTGGCGGCCGACAAGTCCGGCGGCATGGTGCGGCCGGAGAGCGGCGTCGAGGGCCTGTCGCGCAATGCCGGCGCGGTGGCCAAGGCGGACAAGTTCAAGACGGCCGAGCTAGACCTGTCGGCCTTCGACAAGTTCCGGCTGCTGGGCACGATGACGATCCGCGACATCCTGCCCGACGTGCCCATCGACATGGCCGCGCTGCGCGAGGCGCAGGGCGCGCCCGACGCCGTGCTGGCGCGGCTGCGCGACCCCGGCTTCTTCGTGCAGGCTCCGGTGCTGGTCGGGTCGCTGGCCTACCCGCCGGGGGCCGACCCGCGGACGACGCCGCCGTCGGCGGCCGTCACCCGGTTGGTGTGGAAGCCACGGATTCAACCGTTCAAGTTCGGCCCCTTCTTCGCCTTCGGGTTGCGCGCCAACGGCCAACTCTATCTGACGGCGACGCTGACCACGCCGTTCGACGGCGGCGCGCCAACGTTCGTCATCGATGGCGCGTTGGAGCAGTTCAAGCTGGAATTCCTCGAGTCGCTGACGATCAATTTCACGGCGCTGCGCTTTCGGGCCGTGGATGGGCGCAAACCCGACATCTCGGCCGAGGGCGTCGATCTGGTCTTCGAAGGCCCGCTGACCTTCGTCAACACCCTGCGCGACATCCTGCCCGCCGATGGCTTCAGCGACCCGCCCTACGTCACCGTCGATGGCGCGGGCATCCTGGCCGGCTACACCCTGGCCGTGCCCTCGCTGGGCATCGGCATCTTCAGCCTGCAAAACCTGTCGCTCTCGGCGCAGCTATCGGTGCCCTTCGTCGGCAAGCCGGCCGCGGTGCGCTTTGCCGTCTCCGAGCGCCACAAGCCGTTTCTCGTCAGCGTGACGCTGTTTGGCGGCGGCGGTTTCTTCGCCATGGCTCTCAGCGCCGACGGACTGGAGCAGATCGAGGCGGCCATCGAGTTTGGCGGCAATCTGTCGCTCAACCTCGGCGTGGCCAGCGGCGGCGTCTATGTCATGGCCGGCATCTACTTCAGCCTGGCCGGCGACGAGACCAAGCTGACCGGCTATCTGCGCTGCGGCGGCTATCTGTCGGTGTTGGGCCTCATCTCCATCTCCATTGAGTTCTACCTGGGCTTCACCTTCCGCAGCAAGGTGGGTGGCGGCGGCGAGGTGTGGGGGCAGGCTTCGGTCAAGGTGGCGGTCAAGATCGCTTTCTTCAGCGTCAGCGTGACCCTCACCGTTGAGCGCCGTTTTGCCGGCGCGGCCGGCGACCCGACTTTCGAGCAAGTCGTCGCCCCCGACGACTGGAATGACTATTGCGCGGCCTTCGCCTAAGCGCCTATCTAATCAGGATATCCTATGACCACAACGCAGACGATTGTGTGGATTGCCCTGCCCAACGGCTACGCCGGCGAAGCGCCGGAGCGGCGGCTGCGGCTGTCGGTCTTCGTCGCGCCGCGCCTGCGCAGCGACGCGGGCAGCACGCTGGCCCTCTATCCCGATTTCCTCGACTGGGCGGCGCGCCTCGGCCCGGATGTGACCTCCTTTGCGCTGGAAGTTGATGACGGCACGGTTGTGCCGGCCACGGTCGTCAGCGAGCCGCCCGATCCGCTGCTGTGGGCGGCGTTCTTCCGCGGCGACACACCGGTGCGGCCGTTCCAATTCGACGACTACGCCGACCGGCCCATCGTCAGCTACCCGGTGCGCGACGTGCTCAACTTCGTCAAGCGCGTCTACCGCGAGACGGCCGCCGCCTCGCCCACCGACCTGCCGCGCATCGCTCCCGACCCGGACGACCCGGAGCGCGGGCCGGCGCTGACCCAGCTGTTCCGCGAACTGATCCACGGCCCGCACCGGGAGATCATGCGCGTGCCCGACGAGGCCACGCTGACTGAGCGCCTGGGCAGTTCGCTGGAGCGGGCGCGCCAACAGGCCAGGGCGCG
>JAIBAS010000645.1 GCA_019695075.1 Promineifilum sp.
CCCGCGCATCCCTCTCGCGCCCGATGCGTATAGTCTGTATACTTATCATGTGGCCAGATGACGCTGGAAGCTGGCCAAGAGAAACATCATGCTCAATTTGCCCGATGTCAGCATCATCATCGCTCGCGTTGTCGTCCTGATTATTGCCTTCACCGTGCATGAATTGTCGCACGCGGTGACGGCCGACTACCTGGGCGACCCCACGCCGCGCCGCATGGGCCGGATCACGCTCAACCCGCTCAAGCACCTTGATCCCATCGGCACGCTGCTGCTCATCATCGCCGGTTTCGGCTGGGCCAAGCCGGTCATGATCAACCCGATGAACATGCGCGGCAACCCGCGCACCTCGATGGCCATCGTCGCCGCCGCCGGCCCCATCTCCAATCTACTCATGGCCGCCATCGCTGCCGTTTTCTTCCGCCTGGGGCTGGTGTCCTTCGTGCAGAGTTCCGGCGCGTTTTCGCTGTCGCTGCTAATGTCGGAGTTCATCTGGATCAACCTGATCCTGGCCTTCTTCAACCTCATCCCCATCCCGCCGCTGGACGGCTCCAAGATCCTCTACGCCATACTGCCGAGCGAGCTGGTCTACCGGTTGCGCCCGCTGGAGCAGTTTGGCTTTCTCATCCTCATGGCCGTGGTCTTCTTCGTGCCGGCGGTGCTGAACGTTCTCGTCGGTCTGCCCGCGGTGGCCTTGCTGCAATTGCTCATTGGCGGTAGTAGCCTGGGCCTCTAACGTGGGCCTGCGCTATCGCTTGCGCCAACTGAAGAACAACCTGACCGCCGGCCCGCTGAGCGCGGCGGCGGAGAGGGAGGTTGCCGCCGTACTGTCGCCGGCCGAGCAAGCCCTCTTCGCGCGCCTGTCGTTGGCCGACCAATGGCACAGTGTGCGCGTCTTAGGCGACCTGCGCGGGGCGGGCTATAATGATCCCGATCTGCTGGCTGCGGCGCTGCTGCACGACGTGGGCAAAACGCGCTATCCGCTGACGGCCTGGGACCGCACCGTTATCGTCGTCGGCGCGGTGCTGCTGCCGCAACGGACGGCGCAGTGGGGCGCGGGGCCGGCCGAGGGCTGGCGGCGGCCGTTCGTCGTGCGCGCCCAGCACCCGGCCTGGGGCGCGGAGATGGCCGCGGCGGCCGGCGCGCGCGCCGCCGTGGTTGACCTCATCCGTCGCCACGCGGACAAGCCCGGCGGGGCGGCCGGCGACGAAGCCCTGCGCGCCCTGCAATGGGCCGATGATCAGAACTAGAGGAGACGCGACATGAAGGCACAGACGGTGACGATTGTGGGGATGGGCCGCGTTGGCGTGTCCATCGGCCAGGCGCTGCGGGCGGCCAACGTCGGCCTGACCATCGTTGGCCACGACCGGGCGCGCGAACTGGCCGAGGACGCCAAGGACAAATGGGCGGCCGTCGACCGCGTGGAATGGAACCTCGTCACCGCGGCGTCGGCGGCCGACATCCTGGTGTTGGCCGTGCCGTTGGCGGATCTGGAGAATACGCTCATGGTCATCGGCGAGGACGTGCAGCCGCACGCCCTGGTGCTCGACGTGGCCCCGCTGAAGGCGCAGAGCCTGCGCTGGGCCGACAAGCACCTCAAGAACGGCCACTACGTCGGCGTCGTGCCCGTGTTGTCGGCGACCTACCTGAACGACGGCCGCGACGAGCCGGCCGCGGCCACGCCCGACCTGTTCCGCAACAGCATCTTCTGCCTGCTACCCTCGGCCAAGGCCGCGCCGGGCGCGGTCGATACGGCGGTGAACTTCGGCCGCCTGCTGGGGGCGCTGCCCTACTTCGTCGATCCGCTGGAGTACGACAGCCTGGCCCAGGCCGTGGAGACGTTGCCCGGTCTGGTGGCCGCGGCGCTTTTCGGCGCGGTGCAAAAGTCAACTGCCTGGCGCGACATCCTGCGCTTTGCCAACCCTTCGTTTGCCGTCGCCACCCAGCCGCTGCTGCGCGGCGCGGACATCACCAGTATGATCCTAAACGACCGCGCCGCCGTCCTGCGCTGGCTCGACGCGATGCTGAACGAGCTGACGCTCATCCGCCGGCTCATCCAGGAGGGCGACCGCGACGCCATCGATCTGACGCTGGCCGGACTGCTGGTGCAGCGCGAGCGCTGGATGCGCGAACGCGAGGCCAACGAGTGGGTCGAGGTGGCGGACTCGCCCGTGGAGCGGCCGTCGCTGGGCGAGCAGGTGCTCGGCGGCTGGCTGAGCAACAAGCTGAAGCCCAGTCAGAAGGACGAGCGGCGCTAGGACAGAGGACAGGGGGGCAGCCCGGTTTGCGCGTATTGATGATCGCGCCAACGTCCTTCTTCAGCGACTACGGGGGGCACATCCGTATCCTGGAGGAGACGCGAGCGCTACAGGCCAGGGGCGTCGAAGTCGCCATCGTTACCTATTATAAGGGTAACGACGTGCCCGGTCTCGACATCCGCCGTACCGTGCCGCTGCCGTGGCACACCGACTACGAGGTTGGCTCCTCGCGCCACAAGCTCGCCTTTGACGCCTACCTGGCGGCCAAGGCCCTGGCCGAGGCGCGCCGCTTCCGGCCGGACATCATTCACGGCCACATGCACGAGGGGGCGCTCATCGGCGGCGCGCCGGCGCGGCTGCTGGGCGTGCCGCTGGTGTTCGACTTTCAGGGTAGCCTGTCGGCCGAGATGGTCGATCACCACTTCCTCGACCCCCAGGGCGCGTTCTACCCGTGGGTCTACCGGTTGGAGTCGGCCATCACGCGCCGCCTGCCCGACGCCATCCTGACCAGCAGCGGACGCGCCGCGGCGCTGCTGCGCGACGACTTCGCCGTGCCGCCGGAGCGCATCCACGCCCTGCCCGACTGCGCCGACCCCGCCCACTTCGACCCGGCGCGCTTCCCCTTTGAGCCGGCCGACCACCCGTTGCGGACGCAATATGGCATCCCCCGCGAGGCGGTGGTCGTCGGCTATCTGGGGCTGCTGACCGATTACCAGGGCGTCCCCCACCTCATCGAGGCCGCCGCCCGGCTGAAGGCCGCCGGCCAACCGATTCACTTCCTGGTGATGGGCTACCCCAATGTCGAGAGCTACCAGATGAGCGCCCACGCCTGGGACGTGGCGGATCGGGTGACGTTCACCGGCCGCGTGCCGTTCGACGACGCGCCATACTACCTGGCCGCGGCCGATATTGCCGTGACGGCCAAGATGTCGACGACGGAGGGCAGCGGCAAGCTGCTCAACTACATGGCCATGGCCCAGCCCATCGTCGCCTACGACACGCCGGTCAATCGCGAGTACCTGGATGATCTGGGCGTCTACGCCCCGGCGGGCGACGTGACCGCCTTCACCGAGGCCATTCTGGCATTGGCCGGCGACCCGGCGCGGCGGCGGTTGCTGGGCCGGGAGCTGCGCCGGCGGGCGCAGGAGCAGTTCAGTTGGGCCGCGGCCACAGACCGGATTTTGGGCTTGTACCAGCACTTGACAAAACAGGACAGCTAGTCTAAACTACAGGTTCGCGCGAGTATACCTCTCGCGCGTGTGTCTTTGTCCGAACAACGATCAAGAGAGTCACGAAATTGGCAGGGTGCAAACAGAGGGTTGCACCTTTTCCGCGTAAGGTAGTTGGCAATTAATAGATGGCGAAGGACGCTTCGCCGCGCAGGGAGCAGGTGACCTTACATGTCAAGCATTTATACCAAGAGCTACGCCCGTACAACCCGCCCGATGGATCTGCCGACGCTTATTGACGTGCAGTTGCGTTCGTTTGAGCAGTTCACCAGCGAAGGGCTGGCGGAGCTTTTTGACGAGATCTCGCCCATCGAGAGCTTCAACGGCGACCTGAAGCTCTTCTTCCCCAGCAAGCGGCCGGAGGTCGAAGGCTTTGACCTGAGCTATTGGTTTGGCGAGCCGAAGTATAGCATCGAGGAGTGCGTCGAGCGCGACATGAGCTACGCCGCGCCGCTGAACGTGCGCGTCATGCTCTACAGCAGCGACATCGACCAGCCCATTGTCCAGGATATTTTCATGGGTGACTTCCCGCTGATGACCCCGGCGGGCACGTTCATCATCAACGGCACCGAGCGCGTCGTCGTCAGCCAGCTCATCCGCTCGCCCGGGGCCTACTTCGAGATCGAGGAGGAGCGCACCACCGGCCGCCCCCTGGCTATGGGCAAGCTCATCCCCGACCGTGGCGCGTGGATGGAGTTCGAGACGCGCAAGACGGACTACCTGACCGTCAAGTTCAACCGCAAGCGCACTGTGCCGGTGACGCTCTTCCTGCGGGCCATGGCCGCCATTCCCGATGGCCTGGACAACCCGCTCATCAAGGAAGGCGTCGATGAGGAACTGTTGGCCCTCTTCGCCGACGTGGATACCAACGGCGAACACCTCTATATCCAGGGCAGCATCGAGCAGGAGCCGCATTGGGACCCGGACAAGTCCATCCCGGAGCAGGCGCTGATCGAGTTCTACAAGCGCATGCGCCCTGGCGATCCGCCGACGCTCGACAACGCCTCGCAGTATTTGCAAGAGCAGCTCTACGACAGCCGCCGTTATGACCTGGCCGCCGTGGGGCGCTACAAGCTGAATAAGCGCCTGAACATGCAGGGCGTCGTGCCGTTGAGCCACCGCACGATCACCCAGCAGGATATCGTCAACCTCGTCCGGCACATGATCCTGATCAACAACGGCCACGAGGGCGCGGACGACATCGACCACCTCGGCAATCGCCGCGTGAAGACGGTCGGCGAGCTGATTCAGGCCAAGTTGCGTGTCGGTCTGCGCCGGATGGAGCGGGTGGTGCGCGAGCGCATGTCCATCCGCGAGAGCGACAACGTCACCCCCGTGGCGCTGATCAACATTCGCCCGGTCGTGGCCGCCATCCGCGAGTTCTTCGGCAGCTCGCAGTTGAGCCAGTTCATGGAGCAGGCCAACCCGCTGGCCGAGCTGACTCACAAGCGCACCCTGTCGGCCCTCGGCCCCGGCGGTCTGCGCCGCGAGCGCGCCGGCTTCGAGGTGCGCGACGTGCATCACAGCCACTACGGCCGCATCTGCCCCATTGAGACGCCGGAAGGCCCGAACATCGGCCTCATCGGTCGCCTGGCCACCTACGGCCGCGTCAACAAGTACGGCTTCGTCGAGACGCCCTACCGCCGCGTGCTGAACAAGCTGGCCGTCGGCGACGAGCTGATCAACCACGATGTCTTCACCGCCGTGGCCGACCCGGGCACGGGCGAGATCATCATCGGCCAGGGCGAGACGGTCACGGCCGAGCACGTGGCCAAGCTGCGCGAGGCGGGCATCAGCGAGGTGCAGGTCAAGCCCTTCCTGACCGAGGAAGTGACCTACATGTCGGCCGACGAGGAAGACCACTACACCATCGCCCAGGCCAACGCCAAAATTGACGAGCGCGGGCAGTTCATCGCCGCGCGCGTCTCTTCGCGGCGCAACCAGCAGTTCCGCTTTACCTCGGTGCAGCGCGTTGACTACATGGACGTGGCCCCGCGCCAGATCGTCGGCGTGTCGGCGGCGCTCATTCCCTTCCTGGAGCATGACGACGCCAACCGCGCCCTGATGGGTTCGAACATGCAGCGCCAGGCCGTGCCTTTGCTCCAGCCGGACGTGCCCATCGTCAGCACCGGCATGGAAGAGCAGGCCGCGCTGAACTCCGGCCAGGTCGTCCTGGCCGACCAGCCGGGCGAGGTGGTCAGTGTGTCGGGCGCGAAAATCGTCGTCATGGGCGAGAATGGCCCGCGCACCTACAACCTGCGCAAGTACAACCGCTCCAACCAGAGCACCTGCATCGACCAGCACCCGGTCGTCTATCGCGGCCAGCGGGTGCAGATCGGTGACGTGCTGGCGGATAGCTCCTCTACCCGCTACGGCGAGCTGGCCCTGGGCCAGGACGTGGTTGTGGCCTTTCTGTCGTGGGAGGGCGGCAACTTCGAGGACGCCATCCTCGTCAGCGAGGCGATGGTGCGCGCCGACCGCTTCACCTCCGTCCACATTGAGAAACACGAGGTGGAGGCGCGCGACACCAAGCTGGGGCCGGAAGAGATCACCTACGACATCCCCAACGTCAGTGAGGACGCCCTAAAGGACCTCGACGAACGCGGCATCATCCGCGTCGGCGCGGAAGTGAACGAGAACGATATCCTCGTCGGCAAGATCACGCCCAAGGGCGAAAAGGAACTCAGCCCGGAGGAGAAGCTGCTGCGGGCTATCTTCGGCGACAAGGCGCGCGAGGTCAAGGACTCCAGCCTGCGTCTGCCCAACGGCGCGCGCGGCAAGGTGGTCGATGTGCAGGTCTTCGACCGGCAGCACGACCGTGACCTGCCCGCCGGCGTCGAAACGATGGTGCGTGTCAGCGTGGCCCAGCGCCGCAAGATCTCCGAGGGCGACAAGATGGCCGGCCGCCACGGCAATAAGGGTGTCATCTCCAAGATCGTCCCCATCGAGGACATGCCCTTCCTGGACGACGGCCGCTCGGTCGATATCATCCTCAGCCCGTTGGGCGTGCCCGGCCGCATGAACATCGGCCAGGTGCTGGAAACGCATCTGGGCTGGGCGGCCAACCGCATCGGCTTCCGCGCCGTCACGCCCGTCTTTGACGGCGCGACGGAGGGCGAAATCGCCGCTGAGCTGGGCCGCGCCTGGCTGGTCGATCGCGCCTGGGACGTGGCCAGCGATTGGGCCTGGGACTGGCTGGCCGAGATGCAGTACGAGACCGGACAACTGGCCAGCGACGAGAACGCCCGGCAGCTGTTCATCGTCGCCTGGCTGGGCGACCTGGGCTATGACCCCGCGCAACTGGAGACGGACACTGCCTACGCGCGCCGGGCTGTGGCCCGCGAATGGCTGCGCGGCCGCGACTGGGACCCCGATCAACTGTTCCCCGCTGACCCGGAGACGCTGCCCAAGACGCAGTGGCAGGGGCTGGATCCCTACGCCATCGAAGTCTGCACGCGCGAGTGGTATGCGCTGATGCTGGAGAAGAATGATTTGCTCCTGCCGGAGTCGGTGAAGGTAGACCCGCTGACGACCGATCTGGACGAGCTGACGCGACTGGCCAATGAGATCACTATCCAGACTCACGTGCCGCTGCCGACGCTGGGCAAGGAGCGCTTGTTTGACGGCAAGACGGGCCGGCCGTTCGACCAGCCGGTGACGGTCGGCGTCATCCACATGATGAAGCTGGCCCACCTGGTCGAGGACAAGGCCCATGCCCGCTCCACCGGCCCGTACTCGCTGGTGACTCAGCAGCCGTTGGGCGGTAAGGCCCAGTTCGGCGGCCAGCGCTTCGGCGAGATGGAAGTGTGGGCGCTGGAGGCCTATGGCGCGGCCCACACCCTGCAGGAGATGTTGACGGTCAAGTCCGACGATACTCAGGGGCGCGTGAAGACCTACGAGGCCATCGTCAAGAACGAGCCGATCGAGGAGCCGGGCGTGCCCGCCTCGTTCCGCGTGCTGGTCAAGGAGTTGCAGAGCCTGGGGTTGGCCGTCGAGGCCGTGACCGGCGGCGGCGAGGTCGTTCGCTTCGGCAAAGAAGACGACAAGCGCAGCAGCCGCAAGTGGGCCGGCGACGACTTCATGGCCCTGGCGCGTAGCAACCGCTAAGCGATGCCAACCAACCGGCCGGCGGGCCGCAATTCCCGCCGGCCGATGCGTTTTGGGCAGATGAAAATGGACCAACTAGCCTTGACAACCTGCCTGATTCTGCTAAGATATTAATTCGTATGTCTTAACGGGACGGCGGCGGTGCTGCCGTTACTAAACGAATAGAACAGGAACGATGGAGGCCATCGCGAAAGTAAAAGACGATGGCCTCCACTTTGTCGGGTCGTGGCGGGGTGTCTCTGTCCGCTCCCCACATAGACCACGTCGTTAGTCGATTTCCAAATCGAGTCGATTTCAATCGTTATTCCGTTATTCACAACCGAATAGAAAGCGCTTGACTACTGCGGGTGATAAGGAGCGAATCATTCGTCCCCTTCCAAGGCAGCAGTTTGTGGCGTTTTCTGTCTATTCACCGACAGGCCAAATCGACGACGCGAAGTGCCTTGTTAAGGAGAAACGATAGCGGTGCCTACAATTAATCAACTTGTCCGCAAGGGACGGAGTTCGAAGACAAAGAAGAGCAAGTCTCCGGCCTTGCAGTACACCCTGAATTCCTTCAAGCAGCGGCGAACCCGTCAGCCGATGGGCGCGCCGCAGAAGCGCGGTGTCTGCACGCAGGTGAAGACCATGCCGCCCAAGAAGCCGAATTCGGCGCTACGCAAGGTGGCCCGCGTTCGCCTGTCGAATGGCATCGAAGTGACCGCCTACATTCCCGGCGAGGGCCACAGCCTGCAAGACCACTCGGTCGTGCTGGTGCGTGGCGGCCGCGTGAAGGACCTGCCCGGCGTGCGTTACCACATCGTCCGCGGCACCCTCGACGCCGGTGGCGTTGTCAACCGCAAGAAGGGCCGCTCCAAGTATGGCACGAAGGTCGGCAAGGGCGCGCCGGCGGGCAAGAAGAAGTAGGGCCTGTCTCCGACGACAGACCGAGGGATTGAAGAGCTATGTCCAGACGATACCGTCCTGAAAAGCGCGACATCGAACCCGACCTGAAGTACGACAACGTGCATGTGTCGATGTTCGTCAATCGCCTGATGTACGATGGCAAGAAGAGCGTTGCCCAAACGCTGATGTACGACAGCTTCGACATGATCGAAGAGCGTATCGGCCGGCCGGGCCTCGATGTGTTCGAGCAAGCGTTGCAGAACGTGATGCCCTCGATTGAGGTGCGGCCGCGGCGCGTCGGCGGCGCGACCTACCAGGTGCCCGTGCCCGTCGAGCCGTACCGCCAGGTGTCGCTGGCGATGCGTTGGCTGCTGACCGCGGCCCGCAATCGCGGCGGCCAGACGATGGCCGACAAGCTGGCCAATGAGTTCATCGACGCGGCCAACAACCAGGGCACGGCCGTGAAGCGGCGCGACGACACGCACCGCATGGCCGAGGCCAACCGCGCCTTCTCCCATTTCCGGGCATAAGTGACTCATGGCTGAGCTGAACCTGGAACGAGTCCGGAATATCGGCATTATTGCCCACATCGACGCCGGCAAGACGACGACGTCCGAGCGTGTGCTCTATTACACCGGCATGATCCACCGCATGGGCGAAGTCCACGAGGGCACCGCCACGATGGATCACATGGAGCAAGAGCGCGAGCGCGGCATCACCATCACCTCGGCGGCGACGACCACTTCCTGGCTCGGTCACCAGATCAATCTCATCGACACCCCCGGACACATCGACTTCACGGCCGAAGTGCAGCGCAGTCTGCGTGTGCTGGATGGCGGCGTCGTTGTCTTTGACGCCGTTGCCGGTGTCGAGCCGCAGTCGGAGACCGTCTGGCGGCAGGCCAACGGCTACAACGTGCCGCGGATTTGTTTCGTTAACAAGATGGACCGCATCGGCGCCGACTTCAAGCGCACGATCGGCATGATCAAGAATCGTCTGGGGGCCAACCCCATCGTCATCCAGCACCCCATCGGGGAAGAGTCGTCCTTCCGCGGCATCGTCGATCTGCTGACGATGGAAGCCTACGTCTGGCACGACGAAGACCTGGGCAGCGAGCCGGCCGTGGTTGACGTGCCCGCCGAACTGCGCGACGAGGTCGAAGAGGCCCGCCACGCCATGATCGAAGCCATCGCCGAGACGGACGATGAGCTGACCATACGCTATCTGGAAGGTGAGGAGATCGGCGTTGAGGAGCTGCGGGCGGCCCTGCGCGCGGCGACGATTCACAACATGGCTACGCCGGTGTTCTGCGGCAGCGCGCTGCGCAACCGCGGCATCCAGCGCATCCTCGACGGCGTCGTCTACTACCTGCCGTCGCCCCTGGACATCCCCGCCATTCGCGGCACCAATCCCTTCACGGGCAAGGAAGAGGAGCGCGAGGCTGACTCGAACGAGCCGCTCTCGGCGCTGGTGTTCAAGATCGTCACTGACCCCTACGTTGGCCGGCTGGCCTACTTCCGCGTCTACTCCGGCGTCCTGTGCGTCGGCGACTCGGTGATGAACACGGCCAAGGACAAGCGCGAGCGCATCGGCCGCATCCTGCGCATGCACGCCGACCACCGTGAAGACCTGAAAGAAGTCCGCGCGGGCGACATCGCCGCGACGCTGGGCCTGAAGAACACCTTCACCGGCGACACGCTGTGTGACCCCAAAGCGCCGATTGTCCTGGAAGCGATTGACTTCCCCGAGCCGGTCATCCAACTGGCCATCGAGCCGAAGAGCAACATCGACCAAGACAAGATGGGCAACGCTCTGCGCGCCCTGTCTGAAGAAGACCCGACATTCCAGGTGCAGGTGAACGAGCAGACCGGCCAGACTGTGCTCTATGGCATGGGCGAGTTGCATCTGGAAGTGCTTGTTGACCGGCTGATGCGTGAGTTCAAGGTCGCCGTCAACGTCGGCCAGCCGCGCGTGGCCTACCGCGAGACCATCACCCGGCCGACCAGCAAGGTCGAAGGGCGTTTCGTGCGCCAGTCGGGCGGCCGCGGCCAGTTCGGCCACGTTGTGCTCGATGTCGAGCCGCTGGAGCCTGGCTCCGGCTTCGTCTTCGAGAACGCCATCATCGGCGGCTCGATTCCGCGCGAATTCATCGGCCCGGCCGAGGCCGGCATCAAGGAAGCGCTGCAAAGCGGCGTCCTGGCCGGCTACCCGGTGGTGGACATCAAGGCCACCCTGGTGGACGGGTCTTTTCATGAAGTGGACTCATCGGAAATGGCGTTCAAGATCGCCGGTTCGATGGCCATCAAGGACGCCGTGCAACGCGGCGCGCCGGTTCTGTTGGAGCCGGTCATGTTTATCGAAGTCGTTGCGCCGGACGATTATACCGGCGATGTCATCGGCAACCTCTCGGCCAACCGAGGGATGATCGAAGGGATGGAACTGCGCTCGGACGGCCTGCAGACCGTTCGCGCCCTTGTGCCCCTGGCGACCATGTTCGGGTATGCGACGCGCCTGCGCTCCATGACCCAGGGTCGCGGCACGTTTACGATGGAGTTTCACCATTACGCGCCGGTCAGTGACGCCGTGGCGCAGGAGATCCTGCGCGGCCGCAAGTAGAGTCGTTCCGCCGGAACGCCTCCGCCGCCGCGCCCGATGAGTTAGGACAGCGAGGAAACGGAAACCATGGCCAAAGAGAAATTTCAGCGCGGGAAACCGCATGTGAACGTGGGGACGATTGGACACATCGACCACGGCAAGACGACGTTGACGGCGGCGATCACCAAGACGCTGGCGTTGAAGGGCTGGGCCG
>JAIBAS010000316.1 GCA_019695075.1 Promineifilum sp.
GCCCGACGAGGCCACGGTGACGCCCGGCGCGCCGCTGAGCACGGCGGCGCTGACGGTGCAGAGGTTGAGGCGGTCTTTGTGGCTGCCGGTGGGGTTACGGCTCTCATCCTTGATGTACAGTTCGCCGCCGAAGCCGGCCCAGTCGGCCAGGCGCGGCGCGGGCACCAGCGGCGTGCCGCCCTCGCCCATCGATAGCCCCGGCGCGAGCGGCGGCAGCAGTTCCCCCCAGCGGCGGATGCCGGGGTACGGATCGCGGCCGAAGAAGCCGGCCGGCAGGCGGGCGGTGTCGTAGTCGAGCGCCAGCGGGTATTGCAGTTCGGCCGTGCTGCTGACCGGACAGCCCTCCACCAGCGGCGGGAAGAGCGGGAATTGGCGGGTCGGGTCGCCAAGCGAACGCTGGGCGACAGCGAGCGAAGCGGGCGGTGTGGCGGGGGGAACGATCATACGTTGGTTTCCTGATGTTGCCGGCGGGCGTGCCACTGCTCCAGGCGGCGGCGATGGCGATCCTCCAGCTTGACCAGCGGCCGGGCCTCTTTCATCATCGTCTGGCAGGCGTCATAGGGTAAATCCTGGTGGCGCATCAGGTAGGCCGCCGCCAGCGTGGCCGAGCGGCCGCGTCCCTTGGCGCAATGCACCAGGACGGTGCGCCCGGCGTCGATCTGCGCGTCGATCCAGTCGGCCCCCTCACTCAAGAAGGCGTCGTTAGGCACGGTGGCGTCCAGCACGGCCAGGCGCTTGTAGGCGATGTCGTGGGCGGCATAGAAGGTACGGTCGCCCTCGCGCTCGGCGCGCATATCCAGCACGGCGGTGATGCCGTTATCGAGCAGGAACTGGTAGTCGCGGGCGTAGGTCGGCGCGCCGCCCAGCCAGAGCTGCGGGGCGATGCGGTCGAACCAGCGGTTGCCCTGCACCCGCTCATAGAGAAAGCGGATGACCGGGTAGAATTTGTCGAACAGCCAGTGAAACGGATTCATCGCCCGTAAGCATAACGCCGCCGGGCCGGCTTGGCAATGTGGGGGAAGGGGACGGCGGGCAGTGATCAACAAGACCTCAGAGGTCTCAGAAGACCTCTGAGGTCTGACCACTAGCCGCGGGCGTCGGCGATGATGCGGTCGAGGAGGGCATCGTAAGCCGAGTCGACGCGCTGCGCTTCGGGGTGGGCGTCATACCAGGCGACGATCTCCCGCGCCCCCGCGGCAAAGGGAATCTCGGCGGCGAAGCCGGGCACGATGGTGCGGATCTTGCTGTTGTCGAAAGTGGTGTTGTGGGCCTTGTCGCCCAGGAGGCTGTCGCCCAGACCGGCGTCGTACGTGGCGATGGTCGTCGAGGGCACGTGGACGAGATCGGCCGTGAGGCCGGCGGCTTCGGCCAGCAGCCGGGCGATCTCGTTCCAGGTCAGCACTTCGTCAGAAGTGATGTGGTAGGCCTCGCCGATGGCCCGCGGCTCGCCCAACAGGGGCACAAAGGCGCGGGCGAAGTCGCGGTGGTGGGTCAGCGTCCACAGCGATTCGCCGTCGTCGTGGATGAGAAGGGGCGCGCCGCGCCGCAGCCGGTCGAGAGTCGTGTAGCCGCCGTGGAAGGGCAGCAGCGTGGCGTCGTAGGTGTGCGACGGCCGGACGATGGTCGCCGGGAAGCCCTCGTCGCGGTAGGTCGCGGTCAGCATCGCCTCGCAGGCGGCCTTGTTGCGCGAGTACTGCCAGAAGGGGTTGTCCAGCGGCGTGTCCTCGGTGATGGGCAGGCGCTGGGGTGGCTTCTGGTAGGCCGAGGCCGAACTGATGAAGACGAACTGCCCCACCCGGCCGCGGAACAGCTCCAGATCGACGGCAATATGATCCGGCGTGAAGGCGATCCAATCGACGACGGCGTCGAAAGTGTGGCCGGCCAGGGCCGCGGCGGCCGAGGCCGGTTCGCGGATGTCGGCCGGCAACACGTGGGCCGCCGCCGGGATAGGCCGGAAGTCCGTCCGGCCGCGGTTAAGCAAATAGAGGTCGATGCCGGCGTCAACGGCCAGCGCCGTGCAGGCCGAACTGATGATGCCGCTGCCGCCAATGAACAAAACTTTCATCGTCGCTTCTCCACCACCACGGGGACGCCCCCGCGCGGCCGTAGGGTTACCAGGGCGTGCCCCTCGATCGGCTCCGACCAGCAGGGGCTAAAGCGGAAGTGCTGGGTGATCGTGGGGATGATGATCAGGCTTTCCATCAGGGCGAAGTAGTTGCCGATGCACTGCCGCGCGCCGCCGCCGAAGGGGAAATAGGCAAAGCGCGGCCGGGCCGCCACCAGCTCCGGCGCGAAGCGGTCGGGGTCGAAGCGCTCCGGGTCGGGCCAGAAGTCCGGCCGGCGGTGGATGGTATAGGGACTCATGGCCACAATCGCCCCGGCGGGGATGTCGTAGCCGCCAATGACGTCGTCGGCCAGCGCCCGGCGGCTGATCGACCAGGCCGAAGGGTAGAGGCGCATGGCCTCTTGCACGACGCGGTCGGTGTAGACCAGCCGCGGGAAGTCGGCCATCGCCGGCGCGGCCCCGCCCAGCGTGTCTACCTCGGCTTCCAGCCGCGCGACGACCTGCGGCGACTGGGCCAGCAGATACCACGTCCAACTGAGGGTGTTGGCCGTCGTCTCATGGCCGGCCACCAGCAGGGTCATGACCTCGTCGCGCACCTGCCGGTCGGGCATGGCGCTGCCGTCCTCGTAGCGGGCGTTGAGGAGCATCGTCAGCAGATCGTCGCGCTGGCGCTCCGGGTGGGCGCGGCGCTCGTCGATGATGGCAAAGACGATGGCGTCCAGTAGCTCCATCGCCTCGCGTACCTTGCGGTGGCGGGGCTTGCCGATGGTCACCATCGTGTCCATCGCCTCGCCGATGTCGTCGGCCCGGTCGCTGATGTCGTAGCCGAAGAGGGCCTGGGTGACGATGTCGAGCGTCAGGCGCATCATCTCGCGGGCCATGTCCACCGGCTGGCCCGGCGGAACGGCCGCCAGCCGTTCAACGGTGCGATGGGTGGCGTCGATCATCAGCTGGGCGAAGGCGGGCAGGCTCCGGCGGTGGAAAGCGGGCTGGATGAGCCGCCGCTGCTCGCGCCAGAGCGGGTTCTCGCTGGTCAGCAACCCCTGCCCGGTCAGCGACTCCAGCATGTATTTGTTGAGGTAGGTGTCCTTGTTGTAGTGCTGTCCGTTGGTCTGCAAGACGTGCTGGACGTAGTCGGGGTGATTGATAAGGTAAGCCGGCTCCACGGTGGAGCGATATTGCACGATGTCGCCGTAGGTCTCCGTCAGCCAGACGAAGAACCGCAGCGGGTTGCGAATCTCCTCGCGGCCGCCGCTGGCGCTGGGCGGGTGCTTCCTGCCATCTTGAACTGTCTCAACTGCCATGACAAGCCTCCTGTCAACGATCGCCAGTCGTTGCGCTGAGCGGTTGGGCCGAACGACCTGCTCCCTCTACGCACAAACCGAAGGCCGGGTCGCGCCCTTGTCGCCGGCTACTCGACCAGCCGACAAGTTTCCCGGCCAAAGAATTGGGCTATAATTGCCTCGCTTCTATCATAGCATAGACAGCGCGATGCCCGTAACAGGCAGGATTATACAACGTTCGTCTGTGCGCGGGCGCGGAAGCGCACAGCGACAAGACCGAGGTACACCATGACCCAACGACTCTTCGACCATTTTGGCGCGCGCGCGCAACTGAAGGGCACGCCCTACGTCTACTATCGGCTCGACAAGCTGCGACGCATCGCCGCTATCGACCGCCTGCCCTTCTCCATCAAAGTACTGCTGGAGGCGGTTCTGCGGACGACGGACGGCTATGAGGTCGCGCCCGAGGACGTGGAGCGGTTGGCCCACTGGTCGCCGCAGATGACCGACCCGTTCGAAATCCCCTTCAAGCCCGGCCGCGTCATCCTGCAAGACTTCACCGGCGTGCCCGCCGTCGTCGACCTGGCCGCCATGCGCTCGGCCATGGCCCGTCTGGGCGGCAACGCCGACCGCATCAACCCCATCGTCCCGGTCGATCTGGTCATCGACCACTCCGTTCAGGTCGATCAGTTCGGCTCGGCCTTTGCCCTGTTCTATAACGCCGAGCGCGAGTTCGAGCGCAACCGCGAGCGATACGAGTTTCTCAAGTGGGGCCAGACCGCGTTCGAGAACTTCCGCGTCGTGCCCCCGGCGACGGGTATCGTCCATCAGGTGAATTTGGAGTACCTCGGCCAGGTGGTCATGAGCAAGCCGGAGGGCAACGACCGGGTGGCCTTCCCCGACAGCCTCGTCGGCACGGACTCGCACACGACGATGATCAACGGCCTGGGCGTGCTCGGCTGGGGCGTCGGCGGCATCGAGGCCGAGGCGGTCATGCTCGGCCAGCCCATCTACATGCTGACGCCGGAAGTGGTCGGCGTGCGCCTGACAGGCAACATGCCGGAGGGCACGACGGCCACCGACCTGGTGCTGCGCATCACCGAGATGCTGCGCAAGAAGGGTGTCGTCGGCAAGTTCGTCGAGTACTTCGGCCCCGGCCTCAGCAACATGACCCTGGCCGACCGGGCGACCATCGCCAACATGTGCCCGGAGTACGGCGCGACGGTCGGCTTCTTCCCGGTGGACGACGAGACGCTCAACTACATGCGCAACACCGGCCGCCCAGCCGAGCTTGTCGATCTCGTCGAGCGCTATACGAAGGAACAGGGTCTCTTCCGCACCGACGACACGCCCGACCCCGCCTTCTCCGATGTCGTCGAACTCGACCTGACGACCATCGAGCCGAGCCTGGCCGGGCCAAAGCTGCCGCAAGACCGCGTCTCGCTCAAGAACATGAAGACGACCTTCCGGCAGCAGCTGCTCGCCCCGGTGGGGCCGCGCGGCTTCGGCCTGAGCGAGGACGACCTGGCGCGCACGGCCGAGGTCAGCAACGGCGAGACGACGGCCATCAGCCACGGCGCGGTCGTCATCGCCGCCATCACCAGTTGTACCAACACCTCGAACCCCAGCGTCATGCTCGGCGCGGGCTTGCTGGCCAAGAAGGCCGTCGAGGCCGGGCTGCACGTGCCGCCCTACGTCAAGACGAGCCTGGCCCCCGGCTCCCGCGTCGTCGAGGGCTACCTGAAGCAGTCCGGCCTGCTACCCTATCTGGAGCAGTTGGGCTTCCACATCGTCGGCTTCGGCTGCACGACCTGCATCGGCAACTCCGGCCCCCTGCCCGAAGAGGTCAGCCAGGCCATCCAGGAGGGCGATCTGGTCGTTTCCTCTGTCCTCAGCGGCAACCGCAACTTCGAGGGGCGCGTCCATCCGGAGTCGCGCAGCAACTTCCTGGCCTCGCCGCCGTTGGTGGTGGCCTACGCCCTGGCCGGGCGGGCCGACATCGACATGTACAACGAGCCGTTGGGCATCGGCCGCGACGGCGAGCCGGTCTACTTGCGCGAAATCTGGCCGACCAACGCCGAGATCAAGCGCGTGCTGGCCCAGTCGCTAACGCCGGAGATGTTCGCCGAGCAGTATGGCAACGTCTTCAGCGGCAACGAGATGTGGAACCGCATCAGCCGCAGCGGCGGGGCGCAGTACAAATGGGACAGCGCCTCGACCTACATTCAGGAGCCGCCGTTCTTCATCGGTCTGGCGCGCGAGGTGCAACCCATCGGCAACATCAGCGGTGCGCGCGTGCTGGTGAAGGTGGGCGACTCGATCACCACCGACCACATCTCGCCGGCCGGCTCCATCTCGCGCACCAGCCCGGCGGCGCAATACCTGATCAACCACAGCGTCGAGCCGCGCGACTTCAACTCCTACGGCTCGCGGCGCGGCAACGATCGGGTGATGACCCGCGGCACCTTCGCCAACATCCGCCTGCGCAACCAGATGGCCCCCGGCACCGAGGGCGGCATGACTACCTATCTGCCCACAGACGAGGTCATGACCATCTTCGACGCCTCGCTCAAGTACCGCGAGACCAACACGCCGCTGGTGGTGCTGGCCGGGCGCGAGTATGGCACGGGCAGCTCGCGCGACTGGGCCGCCAAGGGGCCGCTGCTGCTGGGCGTGCGCCTGGTCATCGCCGAGAGCTTCGAGCGCATCCACCGCAGCAATCTGGTCGGCATGGGCATCCTGCCGCTCCAGTTCAAGCCGGGCCAGAACCCGCAGACGCTGGGGCTGGACGGCACGGAGGTCTACGCCACGGTCAACCTGAGCGACGACCTCAAGCCGCTGCAAGACGTGACCGTGCGCGCCGAGCAAGCCGACGGCCGCGTCATCACCTTCGAGACGACCTGCCGGATCGACACGCCGGTGGAGATCGACTACTATCGCAACGGCGGCATCCTTCACACCGTCTTGCGCAACTTCCTGAAGTGAACGACCGAGGAGCGAGCATGAGTGACCAGACGCCCACCGGGCGCAAGAACGGGCAGGCGGCCGGCCACCGGCGGGTCGCCTGCCTGTGGGGGCCGCTGGCCCTGCTGCTGGCCCTGCTGCTGGCCGGCTGCCGAGACGGCGGCCAACCGGAAGCGACCGTGAGCGACGCGGCCATGCACCGTGCCAACCCGGCCCGCACCGGCGTCTTCGAGACCGAGGGGCTGGCCGAGTACAGCGCCATCAAGTGGCAGTTCCCGGCCGAGGACTGGGTCTTCGCCGCGCCGGCGGTGCTGGGCGATAGCGTCTATGCCGTCAGCTACGACGGCAACGTCTACGCCCTGGACCGCGAGACGGGCGCGGAGCGTTGGCGCTTCGAGACGGAACAGCCCATCATCGCCGCGCCGGCCGTGGCCGGTGGCCTGGTTTTCATCGCCGGCATGGACGGCAACGTCTACGCCCTTGACGCCGCCGGCGGCGCGGAGCGCTGGCGCGTCGCCCTGGGCAGCAGCGCGGCCGGCAATGGCATCACCGGTTCGCCCGCGGTCGTCGGCGACACGATCTACGTCGCCGGCGAGAGCGGCCTGCTGCTGGCCCTGGACACGGCCACCGGCGAAGAGCGCTGGCGCTTCCAGAAGGAAGGCCAGTCAATCGCCTTTTCGCCGGCCATCGCCGGCGGGACGCTCTACGTGGGCGTCGCCGATGGCCTCCTCTATGCCCTGGACGCCGCCACCGGCGCGGAACAATGGACGTTCGACCCCGTCACCGGGCCGGCCGAGCGCTATAGCCCGACGGCCGATGTCGTTGCCGGCGACGGCGTCGTCTACTACACGACCGTCGACCACAATCTCGTCGGCCAGCTCATCGCCGTCGATACGGCCAGTCACCAGGCGCGCTGGACCCACCAGACAGACACGGAGAACTTCTCCGCGCCGGCACTGGCCGGCGACCTGCTCATCTGGGGCGGACTGGACAAGAGCATCCACGCCATCAACGCGGCGACGGGCGAGCCGGCGTGGGACTTCGCCACCGGCGACATCGTCTTCACCGCGCCGGCCGTCGCCGGCGACCTGATCTATGTCGGCGGCGCGGACAAGAACCTCTACGTCCTGAACACCGCCGATGGCCAGGTGCGCTGGCAGTTCCGCGCCGATTCCGGCGTGTCTTCCGCGACCATCGCCGATGGCATGGTCTTCGTCGGCACGGAGCGAGGCGTGCTGTACGCTCTGCAGTAGTCGCCCTCGCACAATGCACTCATCATTTGAATGACAAGGAGACAATCATGAACCACGATCACGACATGGAACCCGACATGCTGGCCGAGACCGAGATGTTTGCCATCTGGCGCAACGAGGAGGAAGACGGCTACATGTATCACCTCGAATTGGGCGGGGTGACGCTGCATATGACCCCGGAAGAATGGGAGGAGTTGGTTCTACTGGTTCGTCAGGCCTCGGCCTAAGACGATGACCGCCGTGAAAGTCGGCGACGGCTCGGCCATCTATGTCCCGATGATTCGGGACATGGCCGACACGGATCGACCGCGTGAGCGCCTCATCCAGAGCGGAGCCGAGGCGCTTTCGACGGCCGAACTGTTGGCCATTGTGATCCGCAGCGGGCTAGCGGGCGAGAATGTTCTGCGCCTGGCCGAGCGGCTGCTCATCCAATTCGACCACCTGCCCGGCCTGGCGCGGGCCAGCGTGACGGAGTTAACCACCGTCAACGGCATTGGCCCGGCCAAGGCGGCGGAGATCAAGGCGGCGCTGGAGATCGGCCGGCGGCTGGTAGCCAGCGCGCCGGAGGAACGGCCGCGCGTCACCACGCCCGACGACGCCTTTCATCTGCTTAAGTCGGAGATGATGTTCCAGGAGCAGGAGCATCTGCGGCTCATCCTGCTGGACACGCGCAACAGCGTCCTGCGCACGCCGACGCTCTACGTCGGCAGCCTCAACACCTCGGTCGTGCGCGTCGGCGAGCTGTTCCGTGCCGCCATCCGCGAGAACGCCGCCGCGCTCATCGTCGCCCACAACCACCCCTCCGGCGACCCGGCCCCCTCGCCGGAAGACATCAACGTGACCCGGCAGATCGTCCAGGCGGGCAAATTGCTCGACGTGGCCGTGCTTGACCACATCATCATCGGTCACGGCCGGTTTGTGTCGCTGAAGCAGCGAGGATTGGGCTTCGACCGCTAGGCGCAGTCTACTCGACGATGAGGGCCACGTCCGACACCTCCGTCGTGAAGGTGTGGCCCGACCCCACCAGCGTCACGCTCTCGATGTAGCGCGGCGGCAGGAAGCCCTGCACGGCCAATTCCTGGATGAGATCGGCATCGTAGAAGAAGAATTGCCCCAAGGGCACGCGCTCGTGGGGCCGCTGGACAACGGCACAGGAGATGCACGCGCCCGGCGTCAGATTGTCGTCAATCGCCCCCTGGGCGAAGAAGCCGTGCTGCCAGACGCGGCTGACGCCACTATCGTCAATGTAGTTGATGATGACAAACAGCGGGCACTCGCTACCCTGCACGCCACACACGCCCAGGCTCTGCGTCACAATCCGTAGCGTGGCCGACAGGCGCAACGAGTCGTAGCCGGACACGTCCTGGTTGATCGACTGTGTCACACGCACGTCGGCATGGCCGAGGCCTTCACGGGTGAAGCGCAACACCGGGTTGCGGCCGATGGCGGTGACGCTCGTCTCCCCCCTGGGCTGGTCGGTCAGTTCCACCTGCCAGGCGAACGAGGCCCAGTTGTCGAGGCCCTCGCTGAAATCGCCGTTGCGGACGAGGTCGCGGGCCGGGTCGAGCGGGCCGGTCGGCGGCGCGCCGGCGGCGATCTCGACGCGCTCCCCCTGGCTGATGGTCAACGTCTCGCCCATCGCCGACACGACGGCCGCGCCCTCGCTCTGGACGGTGATCTGCGTCGCGTCGCTGCTTACTTCGATGGTGTAGCGGCCGGGGTCGCGGATGTCGGCCGTGCCCTGGGGCGTGGTCAGGGTCATGCTCACCGGCCGCCCCTCGAAGGGGGGCAGGAAGAAGCGCGCCTGCCCGGCCTGCACCTCCAGCGCGAGCACAAATGACTGGTCGCTGCGCCGGAAACGGGGCGCGGTGGCCTGGGCCAGGCGGGCGGTCGAGTTGCCGGAGAGTTGCAGCACGGCCAGCGGCTCGTCCACGTCCGGCGGCATGACGTTGATGAGAGCGGAGGCGGTCGTGTCCGTCTGGATGGTCGTCGCCCCCTCAACCGACTGCGGCGGCTCGCCGACGAGCACGGCCCGACGCGGCCCGTTGTCGGCGTTGATGCCCACCGTGCCCTGGTTGGCCTGGACGGTGATGTCCAGCGGTTGGGTGGCGTTCTGCAGGAAGGCGCTCAGGCTCAGCGGCGCGGCCACGCCCAGGAAGAGGCAGACGAAGAAGCTGCCGAAGAGGATGAGCCAGGCCAGGCGCTGCCGGCTAAAGCGATGGCCGTCGGTCATACGTGGCGAACCTGGAAATCGGTGAAGGCTCCGCTGGCATCCGTCCACACGCTATCGACGCGCTCGACGCGGGCCGAAGGGGAGCCGCGATGCAGGAAGGCCAACAGTTGGCGCAACGACTCTTCCGGCCCCTCGGCGACGACGCGCACCGTGCCGTCAGGCTGGTTAGCGACCCAGCCCACCAGGCCCAGACGCAGCGCTGTCTGCCAGGTGTATTGTCGGAAGTAGACCCCCTGCACGAGACCGTGGACGGTAGCCTCCAAGCAAGACGGTGGCGGCGATGACATGAAGGGAATTATAGCGCGGTCGGCGGGTTCGGCTATCGTTGGGCCACTAGTAGCACAGCCTGTCAGGCTGTCTTCGCCGGCCACAGCCTGACAGGCTGGGCTACAGAAACCCTGTCTAGCGGTCGGCGGTCTACCCCGCCAGCCCACGCAGAATGCGGCCGGGCAGACGCGGGCCGGCGTAGATGAGGCCGCTGTAGAGCTGCACGACGGCCGCGCCCGCGTCCAGCTTCTCGCGCGCGTCGTCGGCCGAGGCGATGCCGCCCACACCGATGATGGGCAGCGCCCCGCCCGTCCGGTGGTGAATGGCGGCGATCAGCTCGGTACTGCGGGCGCGCAATGGCCGGCCGCTCAGCCCGCCTGTTTCGGTCGCCCGCGGGTCGCGTAGCCCATCGCGGGCCAGCGTCGTGTTGGTGGCGATGACGCCGGCCACCCCGGCGGCCGTCAGCGCTGCCAGAACCTCGTCCAGTTCCTCCCCGCTCAGGTCGGGAGCGATCTTGACCCACAACGGCTTAGGCAGGCTGCCGGTTCGCGCCGCCAGGGCGCGGCTCTCGGCCATCAGCGCGGCCAGCAGGCTCTCCAGATGGCGCCCGCCCTGCAACGCGCGCAATCCAGGTGTGTTGGGCGAACTGATGTTGACGGCCAGGTAGTCGGCCAGCTCGTAGACAGCGCGCATGACGGCCACGTAATCGTCCGCGGCGTTTTCCAAGGGCGTCTCCTTCTGCTTGCCCAGGCTGACGCCGAGCACGTAGTCGCGCGGCCGGGCTGAGAGGGCGCGCAGGCGGGGCACGGCCGCAACCACGCCGCCGTTGGGGAAGCCCATACGGTTGATGAGCGCCGCGTCGGCCGGCAAGCGGAAGATGCGCGGCCGGGGGTTGCCCGCCTGCGGCCGGGGTGTCAGCGTGCCCACCTCGACGTGGCCAAAGCCCAGCGCCGCCAACCCGGCAACCACGCGCGCGTCCTTGTCGAAGCCGGCGGCCATGCCCAGCGGGTTGGGGAAGCGCAGCGGGCCGATCTGCACCGGCAGCGCCGGCAACCGGCCGGCAATGCGCCGCAGCACCAGGCGGCCGGCGGGCGTGGCCTGCGCCAGGGTCAGGGCAGCCAGGGTGTGCTCGTGGGCCGTCTCCGGGTCGAAACGCTTGAAGACGGGAAAGAGCAGTTGGGTGTAGAGATCAGCCATGATCGGCCCTCTTA
>JAIBAS010000054.1 GCA_019695075.1 Promineifilum sp.
GGCCGTGGCCCAACCGGTCGAGCCGCCGACGATCATCCCCAGCCAGGCGCGCGTGCGCGTGGCCGGTGGGCGGCTGCCGCTGGCCTATTCCAGCGGCGCGGCGGTAGACATCCTGCTGGACGAGATGCCGCTGCGGGCCATGCAGGCCCACGCCCTGAGCAGCCTCGACCGCGAGGTTGCCGGCGTCATGGTCGGCCGCCAGCCGGAGAAGCAGCCCGACGGCCGCTACATCGTCCACGTCATCGACAGCATCATCGCCCAGCACACCGTCATGCACGGGGCCAGTGTCACCTACACGCCCGAAAGCTGGCGGCATCTCAACGACACCCTCTGGGAGCGCTACCCCGATGAGAGCGCCGTCATGGTCGGCTGGTATCACACCCACCCCGGCTTCGGGATTTTCCTGTCGGGCATGGACCTGTTCATCCACCAGAACTTTTTCACCCAGATCTGGCACGTGGCCTACGTTCTCGACCCGCGCGCCCGCAACAGCGGCTTCTTCTGCTGGAACCGACAGAAGACGAAGGTCAACCGCTATGATTTCCAGTGGCCCGATTGGGCCGCCGGGTCGTGGTAGCACGAACCGGTTCCGTCTTGGAGCGCCAAAATGATGTATAATCAGACCGCAGGAACGCGCGCGACCGCTGGCCTACAGGCGGCCCGGACGACCGGGCCACACGACCAGCCCGCCGCGTCCAGGTTTCGGATTATGGACGAACACGAGCAATCGCCCATCCGCATCACGGAGCACGACATCGCTGAGGCCAATCAGTTGAGCCTCTCGTGCCCCATTTGCGGCAACGCGGTTGAGAACAACACCGACGGCGCGGCGCTGGTGCCCGTCGTCTGCGACAAGTGCGGCACGCTCTACCACCGCGCCTGCTGGGAAGGCAGCGGCGGCAAGTGCGCCGTCCTCGGTTGCGGCAGCGACAAGTTCCACATCTTCGGCCAGAACACTGGGCCGGTGCTGAAGGTCAGGTACACCGACCTGCCCACACCGTCAGCCAACGGCCGCACGAGTCCCAGCGCCCAGACGCGCCGCCTGAAGGAAGAGCAGCGCCGCCAGGTGCAGCGCATGACCCTCTTCCAGCGCTTCTGGAAGTGGCTGCTCGACCAGATTCGTATCAACCCCTAACTACCAGGCCCGACGGCGTCGTGTCAAGCCGTCGGGTCTCTTGCCATGATCCGCCCGCATCACCTCGGCGACCAGTCCACTTTTCTAGGGCAGACCTGCGCCCTGTGCAAGCAGGAGTTCGGCCCCGGCGACGACATCGTCATTTGCCCGGAAGACGGCAGCCGCCACCACGTCCATTGCTGGCAGGCCAACAACAACCATTGCACCGCCTACGGCTGCCGTGGCCAGGGCGTCATTGGCGCGCCCACGGCCGTGCCCACCTTCCGGTCAGCGGCCGAGCCGTCGCCGGAGGAACCGGCCCCGCGCCCGCCATCGCGCCCGCGCATCGTGCCGGTCATGTCGCCGCCCCGGTCGCGCCCCGGCGCGGCCCGCCCCATCCCCAACGCACCCGGCTCCAAGGTGCGCACGTTGCCGGCCGGCAGCTTCGGCTGCGTCCGCGGCTGCTTTTTCTTCGTCCTGGCCCTGGTCTTTATCCTCGTCGCCCTGGCCTGCGCCGGGGCGTGGTTCTTCACGGTGCGCACGACGCCCGCGCCGGCCGGCGCGGCCCTGCCGCTGCTGACCGGAGTGGCAAGCCTGGCGGCGCTGCGCTTCCGACCCTTCTAGCCCCCAACCACCCCACTCCACCACTTCACAAAGGAGACGATTCCCGGTGAACCACTATCAGACCCTGCTTGAACGTGTTCACGAGTTGAACGATCTCGGCAAAGCCAACGCCCTGCTGTCCTGGGACCGCGAAGTGAACATGCCCCGCGCGGGCACGCCGGAGCGCATCGCCCAGATGACCACGCTCAGCAGCCTCATCCACCGCATGTCCACGGCCGACGAGATGGGCGAACTGATCGAGCGGGCCGCGGCCGAGATCGACGGCGCGGACTATGACAGCGACGAGGCCGCCCTCATCCGCCTGTTGCGCCGCAACTACGCCGACGAGCGCAAGCTGCCGGCCGACTACGTGGCCCGCGCCGCCGGGATCAGCGGCCGGACGCGCGAGGCCTGGGTGAAGGCCCGCGCCGAGGACGATTTCGCCCACTTCCAGCCGTGGCTGGAGCAGGTTGTGGCCCTTTGCCAGGAACTGGCCGGCTACTACGGCTACGAGGATGAACCCTACGATGCCCTGCTGGACAAGTACGAGACGCACATGAAGACGGCCGAGGTGCGGGCCATCTTCGACGCGCTGAAGGCCGAACTCGTGCCTCTGCGCGAGGCCATCGACCGGAGCAGCGCACGACTGGACGACAGCATCCTCCACCAACCCTACGACGTGGCCAGGCAGCAGGCCCTCGCCCGCGTGATCGCCACCGCCCTGGGCTATGACTTCGACCGCGGCCACCTGGGCACAGTCGTCCACCCCTTCGCCACCAGCTTCAGCCGCAACGACGCCCGCATCACCACGCGCTGGTATCCCGACTTCCTGTCGCCGTCGCTCTTCGGCACGCTGCACGAGTGCGGCCACGCCATCTATGAACAGGGCACGGCCCCGGAACTGGCGCGCACGCCGCTGGCCCGTGGCACGTCGATGGGCATCCACGAGTCGCAGTCGCGCATGATGGAGAATCTCGTCGGCCGCAGCCGCCCCTTCTGGCAGGCCCACTTCCCCACCCTGCAAGCCCACTTCCCCGAAGCGCTGGGCCACAGCACGGCCGAGGACTTCTACCGCGCTATCAATAAAACCCAGCCGTCCTATATCCGCGTCGAGGCCGACGAACTGACCTATAACTTCCACATCATCCTGCGCTTCGAGTTGGAGCAGGCGATGCTCAACGGTGATCTGGCCGTGGCCGACCTGCCGGCGGCCTGGGCCGACAAGATGCAGGCGCTATTGGGCATCACCCCGCCCAACGACCGCCAGGGCTGCTTGCAGGATGTCCACTGGTCGCGGCCGGGCTTCGGCTACTTCCCCACCTACGCCCTGGGCAATCTCTACGCGGCGCAGTTCTTCGAGACGGCCGCGGCGCAAGACCCGGCGGTGACAGAGGAACTCAACCGCGGCCAAACCGGCGCGCTGCTGGCCTGGCTGCGCCAGAACATCCACCGCCACGGCAAGAAGTTTGTCCCCGGCGAACTGGTGCAGCGCGTCACCGGCCGGCCGCTGAGCCACGACGCCTTCATGCGCTATGCCACGGCCAAGTTCAGCGATCTCTACGGCCTGAACTGAGCCTGAGCTACATCCACACCTTCCCCGAAAACGGAAACGCCGGCCGGTGGGCGGAGTGAGAACGTACCCACTCCGCCCG
>JAIBAS010000170.1 GCA_019695075.1 Promineifilum sp.
GCAGGGCTATCGCGTAGCCGCCGTGGCCCGCCGCGAGGCGGAACTGGCGGCGTTGCGCGACCGCGCGGCGCAATCCGGCCGCGGCGTCATCTGCCCCTACATCCACGACGTGACCGAGTATACGCAAGTGCCACTGCTGTTCGACCAGATCACCCGCGACCTGGGTGGCCTGGACTTGATCGTCTACGTCGCCGCCGTGCAGCCGCAGGTGGGCCTGCACGAGTACAACTTCGCCAAAGACGAGGCCATGATCCGCACCAACCTGCTGGGGGCCATCGCCTGGCTCAACGAAGCCGCCGCCCGCTTCGAGCGCGCGCGGGCCGGCCGCATCGTCGCCATCAGTTCCATCGCCGGCGACCGCGGCCGGGTCGGCAGCCCGGTCTACAACGCCAGCAAGGCCGGCCTGGACACCTACGTTGAGGGTCTGCGCAACCGCCTGTCCCGCCACGGCGTCAAGGTCATCACCGTCAAGCCGGGTTTCATCGACACCGAACTGCTCAAGAACGCGGCCCGCACCTTCTGGGTCATCTCGCCCGAAGAGGCCGCGGCCCGCACGCTGGACGCGGCCGAGGGCGGGCGGCAGGTCGTCTACATCCCGCCCCGCTGGCGGCTGGTCAGCCTCATCGTCCGCGCGCTGCCGTCGATGCTCTTCCGGCGGCTGAACTTCTAGCTCCATCGAGCCTGTCAGTGTGAACACCATGAACCAAGTACGATCAAAGACTAAGAGCGATGCCGCCGGCAAGGGCCGCGCGGACGCGCACCACCTGCCCACCGACCACCTGGAAACGGTCAGTTCGTGGGGCGGGGTCAGCAAGAGCCTGAGCTACGTCTACCGGCCGGCCACGGCCGACGCGCTGCACGAGGTGCTGCAACTGGCGCGGCGCAGCGGCCGCAGCGTCGGCCTGCGCGGCGGCGGCAACAGCTATGGCGACGCGGCCATGAACACCGAGAACATCGTCGTCGATTTGCGGCGCATGAATCGCATCCTCGACTGGAACCCGGAAACCGGCGTCATCCGCCTGGAGCCGGGAGTCACCCTGTCGGAGTTGTGGCAATATATCCTGGAGGATGGCTGGTGGCCGCCGGTGGCCACGGGCACGAGCTTCACGACAATGGGCGGCTCGGCGGCCATGAACGTCCACGGCAAGAACGCCTACAAGGCCGGCCCCATCGGCGACCATATCCTTGAGTTCGACCTGATGCTGGCCTCGGGTGAGACGATCACCTGTAGCCGCGAGGCCAACAGCGACGTCTTCTACGCCGCCATCGGCGGCTTTGGCATGCTGGGCATCTTCACCAGCTTGACGATGCAGATGAAGCGCATCTACTCCGGCCTGCTCGATGTCGAGACGACCGCCCGCGGCAATGTGCATGAGATGCTCGACTACTTCTACGAGAACACCGGCCGCTCCGACTATACCGTCGGCTGGATCGACTCGCTGGCCGGCGGGCGGATGCTCGGCCGCGGCGACGTGCATCGGGCCAACTACCTGGCCCCCGGCGACGACCCCGCGCCGGCGCAGACGTTGCGGCTGGAGAACCAACACCTCGGCCCGAACCTCTTCGGCGTCGTGCCCCGGTCGATCATCTGGATGTTCATGTGGCCGATGGTGCGTGACACTGGCATGCGTGTCGTCAATCAGGGCAAGTACCTGATGGGCAACGTCAGCGGCGTCAAGCGCTATCGCCAGCCGCATGTGCAGTTCCACTTCCTGCTCGACTACGTGCCCGACTTCAAGCGCGCCTACTCGCCGGGCGGCCTCATCCAGTACCAGCCGTTCATCCCCAAGGAGACGGCCGAAGATGCCTTCGGCGCGATCCTGGCCCTGTGCCAGCGGCGCGGCCTGCCCAACTATCTGACCGTGCTGAAGCGGCACAAGCCGGATGATTTCCTGTTGTCCTATGCCGTCGATGGCTTCTCGATGGCGATGGACTTCCGCGTGACCAACGGCAACCGGCAGCGGATGATGTGGCTGACGCAGGAACTGGATGAGATCGTCCTGGCCGCGGGTGGACGCTTTTACTTCGCCAAGGACAGCACGCTGCGGCCGGAGGTTGCCCGCGCCTATTTGGGTGACGAGCGCATCGCCGCCTTCCGCGCGCTGAAGCGGCGTTGCGATCCCGACAACTTGCTGCAAACAGACCTGTGGCGGCGCGTTTTCCCGGACAAGTAGTCTGTCATTCGTGCGCCACTAACTACAACGCGGTGGGCTGGCCCACCGCGTTTTTCGTTGGCCGGGCCTACTCCTCTTCGGTCGAGCCGGCCGTGCCCCGCGCGCGCAACTTCTTTAGCCGCGCTTCGATGCCGCGGGCGATGACCTCGGCGTCTTCGTAGCGGCTGAAGTAGTTGTGTTCGCCGGTCAGCGTCTCCAGGCGCATGTAGAGGGCGCGGCCGTCGTCGGCCTCGTAGGCCAGGGTGATGCGCCGGCCGATCAGCCCGCCGACCAGCCGCCAGTAGTCGCGGCTGAGCGCTTCCGGCGGCTTGGGCTGGCCGTCGGTCGTTTCCTCGCGCCCGGCGACCAGTTGGCTCAGGCGGACGACGTACTTCTCGGCCGCCGGCGCCAGTTCCAATACGTCCGCCTGGAAGACAGCGCGCAGGTATTCGCCGGCCGGCAGCCGCCAGGCGAACTGGATGGGGAAGGATTGGCCGGGTTGGTAGTGGGCTTCAGGCATAGGGGCGCTGGGTCGCCGCATTGAAAGGGCCGCTGCCCTGGTTGGGTAGCGGCCCTTTTGCGGGGTGACGCGGTGGTCAGAAGCCTAGCGGATGGCCAGTTCAGTGGCCTTGTCGAACAGATGGACGTTGCCCATGTCGAAGACAACTTCGATCTTGTTACCCGTGTGGACGCCGAAGCGCGGGTCTACCGTGCCGACGAGGCTATTCTTGCCCGAATTCAGGTACAGATGCAGCTCGTGGCCCAGCAGTTCGACGACCTCGACCGTGGCGCTGACCGGCGCGGCGTCGATGTTGACCGGCGCATACTCCGGCGCGTGGACGTGCTCCGGCCGGATACCCATGATCACTTCCTTGCCGACGTAGGGGCCGAACGCCGTCTTGCGATCTTCGGGCACGCGCACGCGGAAGTCGCCGGTGTCGACGAACTGCCGCCCCTCTTCGCTGACCAGTGTGCCGTTGAAGAAGTTCATGGCCGGGCTGCCGATGAAGCCGGCGACGAAGACGTTGACCGGCTCGTTGTAGAGGTTGCGCGGGGTGTCGGCCTGTTGCAACAGACCGTCGGCCAGTACGGCGATGCGGTCGCCCATCGTCATGGCTTCGACCTGGTCGTGGGTCACGTAGATAAAGGTCGTTCCCAGCTTCTGATGGAGCTTGCTGATCTCGGCGCGGGCCGAAACGCGCAGCTTGGCATCCAGATTCGAGAGCGGCTCGTCCATCAGGAAGACCGCCGGCTCGCGCACAATGGCGCGGCCAAGGGCGACACGCTGCCGTTGGCCGCCGGAGAGCGCCTTGGGCTTGCGGTCGAGCAGGTGCGACAGGCCGATGTTCTCGGCCGCTTCCTTCACACGCCGATCGATCTCCGTCTTGGGCATCTTGCGCAGCTTCAGGCCAAAAGCCATGTTGTCGTAGACGCTCATGTGCGGGTAGAGGGCGTAGGACTGGAAGACCATGGCGATGTCGCGGTCCTTGGGCGGTACATCGTTGACGACGCGGTCGCCAATCAGGATGTCGCCTTCGGAGATCTCCTCCAAACCGGCTAGCATACGCAGGTTCGTGGACTTGCCGCAGCCCGACGGGCCGACGAAGACCATGAACTCCTTGTCGGCGATCTCCAGGTTGAAATCCTTGATGACGCTGACATCGCCAAAACGCTTATAGACGTGCCGAAAGCTTACGCTTGCCATAGCTCTCTCCTTGGGTGTGGGGCAACAATCTGTTCGTAAGAGTCCTCGCTCGACGGCGCGGGGCGGCGCGAACGATGGCTGCACTATATCCGGCCCTCTGGCAGCGTCAAGGGTTGTGGCTAACAGCGTGGTGGTTTTGACTAAAGCCGTGGTGAAAGCCGGCGCGACGCTACAGGACGAACAGCCCTTCCAGCCGGGCCAGCTCGGCGATGTCGGGCGGCAGGTCGGGCGGCAGGTAGCGGGCGTAGGCGCGCATCCAGTTAGCGATGCTCTGGTGGTTGACATCCAGGCGGCGGGCGACCTCACGCATCGAGTGGCCCTCCAGATACAGTTGCAGCGCCTGGAAGCGAATTTCCTCGTCGTAGCCCTGGTCGCGCGGCTGCGGTGTGTAGCGGCAGCCGCAGAGAGCGCAGCGATAGCGCTGGCTGCCGGCGGCGGTGCGGCCGTCGCGCGCTTGGCGTCGGGTTTTGTTGCAGCGGGGGCAAGTGGGGCGGGCGGTCATGGCGCTGAGGCGGCGCTTAGAGCAGCGTCATGAGGACGGCGACGATGAACAGGGCCAGCGCCAGCAGGGCGACGGCGCGATTTTCGCGTAGTGCGTCGGCCAGCGTTGGCGGCTGGGCCGGGCGCGTCCGCCCCTGCCGGCCAAAGAGCGCCCCGGCGAACTGCTCGATGGTCTGCGGCCGGTCGTCGGGGTGCATCTCCATGGCCCACTCAATCGCCTCGGCCACGTGGGAGGATACGTCCGGGTTCTGGTTGCGCAATGGCCGCAACGCGCGCGGGTTCAGGAAGCGCGACTTGGCGTCCGGCGGCGGGAAGTCACTCAGCAGGTGGTAGAAGGTCGCCCCCAGGGCGTAGATGTCGGTGCGCACGTCGGTGTGGCCGCTGTCGCCGCCGTACTGCTCCAGGGGGGTGTAGAGGGCCGTGCCGCGTCCCTGCACGACGGTGATCGTTCGGGCGTCATCCGGGGCCAGCAGCTTGACCAGGCCAAAGTCGACCAACTTGATGCGGCCGTCGGGCGTCAGCTTGATGTTGCCCGGCTTGATGTCTCGATGGACCACCGGCGGCGACTGGCGGTGGAGATAGCTGAGGGCATCGACGATCTGCGTCGCCCAACCCAGCACCGTCGCCTCGGCCAACATCTCGCCGCGCTCGTGGCTGGCTTGCAGCAGTTCCTTCAGGTCGTTGCCGGGCACGAAGTCCATCACCAGATAGTCGCGGTTGTCAGTCGAGAAGAAGTCCGACACCTTGGGCAGGTTGGGGTGGTCCAGTTGGGCCAGGATGCTGGCTTCCTGCAAGAATTGCTGATGAGCCTGCTGCCGCAGTTCGACGGTCAAGTGCGGATCGGGCGGCACTTCCTTGATGGCGCACAACCGGCCGGGCAGGCGCAAGTCCTCGGCGCGGTAAACATTGCCCATGCCGCCCCGGCCGACGATGTCGGTCAGACGGTAGCGGCCATGCAACACCGTGCCCTGCGGGTGGGGGGCGTTGGCGTTGGCCAGGGCGGGCGCGTCGCCGGTGGGCAACACTGGACGATCACTCATACTATCCATTATAATCCAAATGCAGGAGGAGCGTCATGCGCGGCCGGCGGCAGTGGGTGAAGGGTGTCGCCCGGCGCAGACCGCAGACTGAACCGACGAATTCGAGGGTTGCAGGCATGGACGAAAGACCCGTCTTGGTGATCAACGAAGGTGAGCTGGCCGGCCAACGCTGGACACTGAACGATGATGAGCTTCTGGTTGGCCGCGGCAATGACTCCGACGTTGTACTGCCGGAGCGCCAGGTCTCCCGCCACCACCTCAAGATCCTGTATCGCGACGGCCGCTACCTGTTGCAAGACCTGGACAGCAAAAACGGCACCTTCCTCAATGGCCAGCAGATCCACGGCACTGTGCCCCTGCAAGACGGCGACGAGATTCAGATCGCCCTGTGCGTGCGCATGGTCTTTGTCGGCAGCGATGTGACCGTACCGCTGAGCTTCGACAGCCCACGGCTGGACGGGAGCAACTTGCGGCTGGACGAGGATCGGCGTACCGTGGTGATTAAGGGCAAGGAACTGGACCCGCCGCTCTCGCTGGCCCAGTTCCGTCTCCTTGAAATGCTCTATGATGCCAATGGCGCTGTCTGCGGCCGAGACGACATTATCGAGGCCGTGTGGCCGGGTACAGGCGGCCTGGGCGTGTCAGAGCAGGCCATTGATGCGCTGGTGCGCCGCCTGCGCGACCGCCTGATCGAACTGGACGAGCACAACTACATTGTGACCGTCCGCGGCCACGGCTTCCGCCTCGACAACAGCTAGACGCTTAGACCCGCCCCGCCCGCGCCGGCGGTCAACAGCCGCGCGTTCAACTCGCCTCGAATCTCGCCCAGTCGCTGGGCCAGTTCGGGCTGCCCGGCCTCGTTGGCCTGCTGGCGCAGCATATCGACGACCTGCACCAGTTCCGGCGACAGCAGGTCGGCCGCCGCGCTCATCAGCCGCTCGCGCCCCGCCTTGTCGGGCGCGTTGACCAACTGCGACAGCAGTTGCACCTCCGGCGGTGTCTCGCCCTGAACCAGGTTAATGACCTCTTCCTGGATGCGGCGGAGCTTCTCGACCTCATCAGTCCGGCCGCTCTGCTGGGCGTGGGCCATGCGGGCATCGACGACGTGCATGAAGGCATCGTCGATGCGAGCCATGTTGTCGGCGATGGCCTCGCGCATGTCCGGGGCGGCCAGGATGGCCTCCAGGGTTTGCTGCGCTTCCTGCAGGATGTTCTGCGCCGCCTGTTGCATCTCGCGCTGCATCTCCAGCAGCCGGTCGCGGATCGCCGTCAGGCGTTGCGCGCCGGCGGCGTCTTTGTTCTTCTCGCGCTTCTCGATCTCGCCCGTCAGCAGGGCGAAGAACTCATAGTTGACCGCGTTGCGGGCGGAGACGGCCATGAGATTCACAACCCCGTCGTCGTGCTCGTTGCGGAGGATGTGGGTGAACAGCAGTTGCGGCGACAGGCCGTTGGCTTTCTTGGCGTCCTGGTTGAGGGCATGGAGGGCGATCTGCTGCCTCTCGATCTGCCGGCCGACGGGCGTCTCGGTCATGAGCTTGGCCTGAAGGTTGAGCAGGCTATTGACCTGGTTGGGGTCGCCGGCCTCGCCGGTGGCCTCGATCTGCGCCCGCAGGATGGCGAAGAACGTCTCATCGATCTCTCTGGCGCGCTCCTTCAGCAGGAAGTCCTGCACGTCGGGCGCGGCCATGGCCAGCGTGCGCAGCAATTCGACCTGCTTCTGCTGCCGGGCCAGCATCTCCGGCGTGACGCCCTCGGTGCCCCAAACTCTCTCCATAAAGCTCTGCATCGTCAGCATGGTCTGCGGCTGGAGCATGTAGCCGCGCCGCTTCTCCATCGGCGTCTGGTTGACGACCTGCTGCACCATCCGGCCGATCAGCTCCTCACGCCGCACCTGGTCGAGGTTCAACTCCTGCGGCACGTGGACCATGAACAGGTCGTGGTCGGGATCATGGTAGAGCAGCGGCGTGGCGATGCGTCCGCCTGCGCCACAGTTAGGGCAGACGGCGACGTTGAGCTGGCCGGACAGCAGCATCTCTTTGAGTTGCGGCTGGCGCGCGGCGTCAATAACCTGATGAATGTCGGCGACGTAGGGCACGCCGCAATTGGGGCAGGTAATCTGCGTTTGCATTCGATCTCCTCATGGGCGCGGTGTGGCGTGGGTTGGGCTTGGCCCGCTGTCCAGGCGGCCGCGCGAAGTTGTCCTTGCGTTAGTCTCGCGGTAGCGAGAAGGTAAATGTCGTTCCCGGCGCGCCGGCTTCGGTTTCGCTGTTGCCGCGAAACCAGATACGTCCGCCATGCGCCTCGACGATGGCCCGCGACAGGTATAGCCCCAGCCCCGTGCCTTCGGTCTTGCGGCTGAGGGCGTTGTCGACGCGCGAGAACTTCTGAAAGATGCGGTGTTGGTCGCGCGCGGCGATGCCGATGCCCTCATCGCAGACGGACACGGTGACGTGCTGCGGGTGTACCTCGCCGACGATAGTGATCCGGCCGCCGTCGGGTGAGTACTTGATGGCGTTGCTGACCAGGTTGTTGAGCACCTGGGTCAACCGCCGCTCGTCGCCGATGATCGTCGGGAAGTCGGGCGGGAAATCGACGGCGATGCTATGCTCCTTCGTCTGCGTCGTGAACTTGCGGGCCACGGCCGCCGCCAGCCGTGGCAGGCTGACCTCGTCGCTGATCTCCAGCGTGAACGTGCCCGCTTGCAGGCGCGAGGCTTCGAGCAGGTTGTCGATCAGCCCGTTGAGGTTGTCGGCCTCCTCCTCGATGACACCCAGCGACTCATCGAGCACGTCGGACGACCAGCGCCCCTCCGGCCGGCGCAATGTCCCGGCGTAGCCCTTGATGATCGACACGGGCGTCTTTAGCTCGTGGCTGATGACGGAGATGAACGTCTTTTGCAGCGCCTCCTCCTCGCGATAGCGGGTCAAGTCGCGGACGTTGGCGATGATGTCGGTCATCTGCCCGTTGGCGTCCAGCAAGGGCGCGTAGGTGATGCCCAGGCTGAGCGTGTCGCGCTCGGTGGGGCAGGCGGCGTCGCGGCGACGGCGCGCCTCGCCCTCGACGTAAAGGTGGGCGGCGTTGGGCTGTGGCCAGTGTTGGGCCAGGGCGGCGTTGAGGTCTGCATCCGTCTTGAGCGCTTGCCATTGGATGACGTCGTCGTGGCTGCGGCCGATGGCCTCGGCCGCCGGCCAGCCGGTCATGTGGCTCAGGGCGCGGTTGAAGACGGTGATGTTCAGTTGCGGATCGAGGATCATCACGCCGTCGGCGCTCTGCTCCAGGATGGCGTCGAGGCGCTGCTTCTCCTGGTTGACGCGCTGATAGAGCCGGGCATTGCCCACGGCGATAGCTGCCTGCTCGGCAAAGCTGCGCAGCAGGTTGGGCGCGTCCTCGACGAAGTAGTAGTTGCCTGACTGGAAGACATAGATGAGGCCAATGACCACGCCGCCGCTGCTGAGGGGCAGGCGGATGACCTGGTTCAGGCCAAGTTCGGCCTCCTTGGCCACGCGCCGGAGCTGCTCAACCAGTTCGGGGAAGGTCTCGCCTTCGCGGCCCTCGCGATAGGGCACGCCGCGCACCAGCGGGGCGAAGTGATCGACAAGGTGGGGTGGGATGCCATAGACGGCGGCCACGCGCAAGTGATCGCTGCCCGGCTCGGCCAGAGCGATCATCCCCGCCTGCCCGGAGACAAGTTCGACGGCCAACTTGAGGATCAGCCGCAGCAAGTCGTGCAGGTCCAGCTCGGCCGTCATGGCCCGGCTGATGGCCAGCAGGTACTCGCGCTGCAAGATGCGGATGTCGACCAAAGCTCTAGACATGCTCTCTTCCCAGACAACGACGCTCCATTCTAGCACACGTTGCCAGCGTGACTATCAGCATAGGTGTATTCCCTTGGAATTGCGTAATAGCGGTGCTAGAGTTGTGCCAGATTTGGCCCACTTCGCCAGGCGGCTCGCCCATTGGCCGGCCGCGCGCGAGAGGGGCTACGGATGGCCAAAAGATGATCCCCTTCGCCGGCGTGCGCCTGGGCCACGCCACACACCCTGAGTATCCCACCGGTTGCACAGTCTTTCTCTGCCCGTCGGGCACGTTCGGCAGTGTCGAGGCGCGCGGCCCCGCGCCCGGCAGCCGGGAGTTGGCTGTGCTGGCCCCGGACAAACCCGACGACAAGGAAGTGAACGCCGTCGTACTGACCGGCGGCAGCGCCTTTGGGCTGGCCACGGCCGACGGCGTCATGCGTTACCTGGCCGAACGCGGCATCGGCCACCCCACACCCATCCGCCCCGTGCCCATCGTGCCGGCGGCGGTGGTCTTCGACCTCTGGCCGGGCCGGTCGTTCACCCCCGACGCGGCAATGGGCTACGCTGCCTGCGAGGCCGCGGCCGGCTACGAGGGCGAAATCGCCCAGGGCAACATCGGCGTTGGCGCGGGCGTGCTGGTGGGCAAGTGGGCCGGCTTCCAGTACATGATGAAGGGCGGCTTCGGCGTGGCCTCGCTGCGCGAGGCGGGCGTCGAGGTCGCCGCGGCGGCGGTCGTCAATGCCGTGGGCGATGTCGTCAACGCCGACGGTACGGTGTTGGCCGGGGCGCGCGACCCGGAAGGCGGCTGGATGGCCGAGCGCAATCCGCTGCGCTTCATCGACGAGACTCGCTTGCCGCTGCCGGGCACGAACACGACGCTGGTCGTCGTGGCCACCGACGCCATCCTGACGCGCAACGAACTGGCCCGGCTGACCCATCAGGCCCACAACGGCCTGGCCATCGCCGTGCGGCCGTCGCACACGCGCCACGACGGCGACGTGGCTTTCGCCCTGACGACGCGCCGCGTTGCGGCCCCGGTTACGCTGGTCGGCAATATGGCCGTCGCCGCGGTGTCGGAGGCGATTCGCAACGCCGTGCGCTTCGCCGCGTCCATCCCCGGCGTGCCTGGCCTGGCCGGCTAAGCATGCGTTCCTATGGGTGTACAGATGAGTGAGATTGTCGCTGTGTTTGGTAGCTCCGCGCCCGCCCCGGATAGCGCGGCCTATCTTGAGGCGCGACGGCTGGGGCAGTTGTTGGCTGAGGCGGGCCTGACCGTGGCCACCGGCGGCTATGGCGGCACGATGGCCGCCGTCAGCCAGGGCGCGGCCGAGGCCGGCGGCCACGTCATCGGTGTGACCGCCAACTATATAGAGCGCTACCGGCCGACGCCGCCTAACGAGTGGGTGGCTGAGGAGATTCGCTTCGACTCCCAGCGCGACCGGCTGCTGCACCTGGTCATGAACAACGACGCCATGATCGCCCTGCCGGGCGGCATCGGCACGCTGTCGGAGGTGGCGTTAGCCTGGAGCCTCTTGCAGACAGGCGAGCTGGCCGCCCGGCCGCTGGTGCTGCTCGGCCCGGTCTGGCGCGAGACGATTCGCACCTTCGCCCAGGCCGAAACCATCCGGCCGCGCGACCTCGACCTGCTTTACCTGGCCACGTCATCGGAGACGGCCGTAGCTTATGTCAAGCAAAGCCTGGTCGCCCGGCCGGCCTAGCCGCGGACACAGACGCTTATGACCCCAACGCGCGCCGAAATGAGCGATGTCCCGCCGCTCTTCCTGAAGCTGGGCGGTTCGTTGCTGACCGACAAGACGGCCACCGAGGCTCTGCGCGGCGCCGAACTGGCGCGGCTGGCCGAGGAGATCGCCGCGGCGCGGGCGGCGCGACCGGGCCAGCGTCTGGTGCTGGGCCACGGCAGCGGCTCTTTCGGGCACGTCGCCGCCGCGCGGCATGACACGCGGGCGGGGGTGGCCGGCGCGGACGCCTGGCTGGGCTTTGCCGCGGTCAGCGACGCCGCCGCGCGGCTGAACCGGCGCGTCGTCAGCGCGCTGCTGGCCGCCGGTGTGCCCGCCATCG
>JAIBAS010000195.1 GCA_019695075.1 Promineifilum sp.
CACCTGCTCGTACCCGAAGCCTTCCAACACCCCGGCAAGTACAACCGGGGCGTTCTTGACCGTATCTACGACGCGCTGCAGGAGGCCGGCTACCTGCGCCCCGGTTACACCATCCATGATCCGTTCGGCGGCGTGGGCACGGCCGCGCGCCGGGCTCTCGCCGCCGGGTACCACTGGCAGGGCGTTGAGATCGAAGCTCATCACGTTGCCGCCGCCCGTGCCAACTTCAAACTGTGGCAGGAGCCCTGGATGCAGGGCACGGCGATCATGTTTCACGGCGACAGCCGTGAGAACAACGGGCTGGAGCCTGGGTCGGTCGACGTCGTCATGGGGTCCCCGCCCTACGACGATCTGCTGAACAGTAGCGGCGAAGGCCCAAGCGCCCGCCACGACAGCAAGCACCACCGGCCGGAGAACAGCCGCAAGCTGTCCAGCGCCCCGGACTATGGGGCGACGCCCGGCAACCTGGCCTTGGCTTCCAGCCGGCCGCGGAAATCGGGCGAACTGTCCGAGTTCGACCGCGACGCCCTGCTCATCCTGGGTCAGTGTCGCCGTTTGCTCCGGCCGGCCGGTATCGCCGTCTGGGTAACCAAGGACTACATCCGCGACGGCCGGCGCGTGCCCTTCTCGGACCGCTGGGAGGCGCTTTGCGCCCAGGCCGGGTTCGTCTGCGTCCAGCGCGTCCGGGCGATGCTCATCGATCCGCCGGCGTTTCAGTTGACGATCGACGGGACGGCCGCGCCGGCGTACAAGCAGTACAAGAGCCAATGGCGGCGGGACGCGGAAAGCAAGGGAGCGCCACGCATCGACCATGAGGACGTGCGGTTTTTTGTGAAGCGGACGGAGAACTGACAGAACTCCACCACACAGCGGATTCTGCGCATCTTGACATCACAGTGACATCACTGCTACAATTGCGTAATCAACATGACGTCACATTGACGTCAAAAGCAGGTGCAAAGGATGCAAACGACCGTAATCGCCATCTATAATCCGAAGGGCGGCGTCGGCAAAACGGAGACAGCCGTCGCTCTAGCCACCGGCATCGCCGCCAAGCATGCCCATGAAGGTCGCGACGAGCCGGTGCTTCTGGTTGACCTCGACCGTCAAGGCAACTGCGCGCACCGGTTGCGCGTTCACCAATTGACCTACGACCCGGACACAAACCCGGATGGGCCTTGCATCAGCGCCTTGCTGACCGGCCGCGCGGCAATCGAAGATTCCATTCTGCAGGACGTGCGGCCTAATCTCGACCTGTTGCCATCGACCCCGGAGATCTCTATCGCCGTCGATGAGTTGCAGGACGCTGACCGCCGTGCCATGACACATGGGCGAACGCCGCGTGGTCATGTCTGGCTCGACGACGTTCTCAGCCAGCGACTGGCCCCGGCATTGGGGATCTACCGCTACATCGTCATCGACTGCCCGCCCGATATGGACCGTCTTAAGCGACCACTCTTCCGCTTCGCTGACCATGTCATTGCGCCAACGCAGCTTTCCTCGATCCCGGTTCGCATGACGGCGCGCAACACGCACGAGATTGCTACTTTCAAGGAGCACGCGCAGCTGCTGCTGGTTTTGCCGACAATGACCAGTCCCGTCAACCAGGGACAGCCGTCATACATCGAAGAGCGTGTGCTGCTGCAAGGACTCCTCAAGACGTTCGGCAAGACAGTCATCGCCGAGCCTATCCCGCGGAGCATTCACTACTCTGAGGCGGCCGCTGCCGGCCAGAGCATCTACGAATACAACAAAGAGACCGGCCGCCACTATGGCCGTCTGGTCGAACGAGTAACCCGCTATGTCTAAAGCCACCCGCAACAGCCGATTTAGCCAGCCTCGGGACGAACTGGCCGAAGTCACGCCTACAGTTGCCCGGCGTGCCACCGGCCGTAAAGGCAAAGGTATGCAAGCGGGGCAATTCATCCGCCGGCAATTCACCTTCTACCCAGAGACGTTGAAGGACATTGAGACCTTTGCCAAAGAATTGGGCGTCGCTGAGGCGGAGATGGCTCGCTGGTGCATGGAACGGGGGTTGAAAGCCCTCCATGACGGTGAACGGCCGCGCACCGTCTCCATCGAAAAGGTTACGCTCGTGCGACCGACCCAGATACCATGAGCCAGATCTAAGGAATCCGCACCCGTTCATGAAATACCACTACTTCTTTCCCCACGGCCGTCCGCAGAGCGGCCATGTCGTCTATGCCGTCTACAAGTACACGGAGGGAAACGCGACCGCCACCAGACTCCAGGACGGCTTTGCCACATCCGAAGACGCCTACGAGTACGCCAAGGAGCAGGCTGAGCAGCTTGACCGGGCCATCAATGGCGAGCGTTCCATCGTCCTCTGGTTCCAAGTGCCTCAGGAGGCTCTCAACGACCTCTTCAAGAACGATCCCACGCCGCGACAGGCTTGGACGGTCAGGCAGTAAGAACACCCACCGGGGGTTACTATCTCTTTCCGATGACTAGAAGAGAAAGGATATGGGCAATGTCCTCTCCGACCCGAACCCGTGGATTTTGACGATAATTGGAGGAATTATATCGGCAGTGGTAGCGGGAGTAAAAGTTCACTGGCTTACGACTAGAAAGCCCGACCGAATTCGTGCCATACTTGCATACCTCTTTCTCGCCCTTTGCGGAGGGTATTTGTTATTCCTTATATTTGGCCTTGTTGTGGGCTATTCTAAGGTAGTGAACCTTATTGGTAAGTGGACGGCCTTTGTGCTTTGTTTTGCGTTCCCCTTCGTATATGGTCTAGGTTTCCTTATTGTCGGCATTTTTAAAGACGAAAAATAACCCTAACGTTCAAATAGCCGTTTGAACCAAGGTTTCGACTTCTCCTCCATTTGAGCGGCGAGCCGAGAGAGTTTCGGTTCAGCCGCGATCCGAGCGCTTCTCTCCCGTTCGAGCTCTGTTAGCCATCATTCAGAGCGTGTCGTCTCTTGCCTCCATTTTTAGTTCGTTTGGTGTTTTCGAAATAGGTTCTACCCATGCAACACCCATGAGCCAGTTTGACCACTAGGCGACCGCCGATGCTGACCGGCCGCCGCCAGAACTTCCACCACAGCAAACTCCCCCAGCCCGGAGAAATGGGCTACATCATCACCGGCCACGACCGCTTCGGCGGCCCCTATTACTACGGCGGCCGGCGACGCACGTGCATCGTCGAATCCTTCCCCCTCACGGATAGCCCCGACTACCACTACGGCATCGGCATCCATACCGTCACCGTTCGCTTTCTCGACAACCAGGAAAGACGGCGTTGCAGCGGCGTAAATTTCCAGCCGCTCGCCTGCTAAACTGGCGTCGTCAGATAAGCTGACGCCACGCACACAACCGATGCAACTACCATGGCACCGAG
>JAIBAS010000448.1 GCA_019695075.1 Promineifilum sp.
CAAAACCAGATGATAGTAGGCCACACGCGGACAGTAGACGTATTGCTTCAGATCGATGACGCGGAAGACCAACGGCTCGGCCTCCTCGCGGGTCGGCGTTTCCATCATTCTTGCCTCCATGTATGGTCAGTATGCAGTGGTCAGTATCCAGTGGTCAGTATGCAGTGGTCAGTAGGTCGGATCGTTAGGAGCGACAACTCAAGGGCACTGGCCACTGAACACTGAACACTGCATACTGCTTACTGCTTACTGCTTACTGCTTACTGCTTACTGCTTACTGCTTACTGCTTACTGATCACCAACCGCTGCCCCCAATCCGTCTCACAAATCGGGATGAGTTGGATGTTGCCCGGCCGCTTGCCCAGCAACTTCGACAGCTTCTTGAACAGCTCCTGCTGCAAGTTGCGCGAGATGTCGCCGGCGAAGGCGCTGAATTGCACCCGGTCGAGGCCATAATCGAGGCAGGCGTCGGCCACCTTCAGGCGGGCGCGGTCGTCGGCAATGTCGTAAATGACCAGGCAGTTCATGGTCAGTGGTCAGCCGCCAGTGGTCAGCATCGGCATTCGATAGAAGACACTGACCGACTGGCTCACTGGATACTGTTGACTGCTTCTCACCACGCCGCCAGGAACGGGTCATAGCGCTCCCGCTCGCCACGGACAAACGTGGCAATGTGGCGGGCCTGCATCTGGATGATGCTGCGCAACGGGTGGCGCTTCTGCTCATACCGCTCGCTCGTCTCCAGCCGTTCCAGCACCCGCTCGGCCAGCAGCCGCCGCGTGGCCTCGTCCAGATAGCCGCGCTCGTCCTGCCCCAGGGCCACGCCCTTGTTCACCAGGCCCAGGATCGTCCGGTCGACCACCGGCGCGCGGAACTCCTCGATCAGATCGTAGACCAGGCTCGGCTTGCCCGGCCGGTCGGTGTGGATGAAACCGGCATACGGGTCCAGCCCGGCCAGCACCAGCGCCCGCTCCACCTGGCTATAGAGCACGCCGTAGCCATAGTTGAGGGCGCTGTTGAACGGGTCGCGCGCCCCCCGCCCCTCGCGGCCCGGCCAGCCCAGCGCCTCCGGCAGCAGGGCCTTGATCGCCCGCCAGTACTTCTGCGCCGCCCGCCCCTCGATGGACAACAGCGAGCCGCGCACGTCATCCACGGCGTAATGCTCGCGCAGGGCGACGAAATCAACGGCGCAGACCTCCTCCATGTGGTCGATGATCTCCCCGGCCAGCCAGCGCAACTCCTGGTGCAACGCCGCGTCGGTCTCCTTGCGATACTTGGCGGCGTACTTGACCAGGCGCGACTGATTCTCGATCTTGCCGCCGACGAAGGCCAGGGCCAGCTGCACACCGCGGCCGTCGCGAAACGCCTCCAGTTGCGCCCGGCGCGTCAGCACCGTGGCCGCCAGCCCGGCGCTATAGAGGCCGGCATAGGGCGTGCCGCTGCCGCTGAGGAAGTGGATGGGGATGCCGTGTTCCACACAGGCGCGAATGGCCTCGGCGCTGATGCTGACGCCGCTGCTGCTGATGGTGACGCTCTCCAGGTGGAGCAGGGGGGCCTGGGCCAGCACCTCCTTCTGCTTGGTGATCTTGAGGCGCTCGCTGTATTTGCCGACGTGGGAGCCGAACTGGTCGGCGATGAGGTCGTGGATGATGGGCATGGGAACCTCCTTAACTTGACATAATATTGTAAGTAATACCCGATGTATTTCCCAGCAGATGAGCCGGATGGTCTATTTCGGCCATTCACACTATACCGCTTTCACACCCGAAGAATGGAAACGGGGCGCGGGGAGAAATTGCCCATGCAGTGTTCCATACTGGAAACAGGCCGATGTCATCCTTCGATCAATCCAAATTGAAATAAGGAGAGTAGGACATGTTTGGCAAAAAGGATGACAAACTCGAACGGCTATTCCAGATTGGCAAGCTCGTGCGTGAGCAGCCGGGCATTACTCAGGCTGACCTCGCCCGCCGGCTCAAGGTGACCCCCGCCACCATTTGCAAAGACCTGTCCATCATCCAGCGCCGCGCCGGCATTCTTCTGACCGAAGACGAGCGTGGCCGGCTCCATTGGTTTGAGTAAGGCGAGGCTCTGGTGAAATTGGATTCGTAAGGAAGCGGCTCTATAATAGGATTTGCCTGTGCTCGCCAACGAAATCAAATCTGTGCCATGATGCCTCCCACTTCCGCAGCCCCGAATCACCGGCCAGCTGGTCGACTGTTTCCATTTTGCGACCGGCGATGGGTTATCATGTAGCCACGAGGTAAACCATGAGCCGAGGCATGAGCCGCGCCGCGCGGCTACGTGAAGAAGAGATGCTCTACATCCAGCGTGCTTTCAGCGACCAGGAGATGGCCGATCGCATGGGCGTCACCCGCTCCACCATCTGGAAGGATCGCGAGACGTTGCGCGCCGACGGGGTGCCACTCATCTCCGATGAACGCGGCCGCTGGCGAATCGACCGCAGCCGCTACCTGTCGGCCGTGCGGCTAAATCTCTATGAAGCGCTGTCGCTCTATCTGGCCGCTCGCCGCGCCTCACGCCAGACGCAGACGGCCCGCCAACACGCCGCCAGTGCCCTGTCGAAGCTAGCCACCGCCCTCCACCAACCGATGGCCAGGCGTTTGGTGGACGCGGCCGAGAGTGTGCACCAGCAACAACCGCCCATTGACCGCACCAAGGTCATAGAGACCGTGGCTCGGGCATGGGCGGAGCATATTCCTCTCAATATCGAATACGAACGCCGTCGCGGTGAGCCAACCAAGCGCCACCGTGTCAAGCCCTACCTCATTGAGCCGTCGCAGTGGAGCGACAGCGTCTACCTGATTGGTCACAGCGACCTGAGCGACGACATTATCCCCTTCAAGATCGAGCGCATCGTTCGCGCCTCACTGGGGAGTGGCAGCTTCGAACTGCCGACCGACCTGGACGAACAACGCCTGTTGCGCCACGCCTGGGGCATTTGGTACACCGACCACGAACCGGAGATGGTGCGCCTGCAATTCGCTTCCGGCATGGCCGCGCAACGCCTGCGCGAGAGCGTGTGGCATCCCTTAGAGACCGTCAATCCGACGGCCGACGGCGGCTGCCTGTGGTCGTGCCCGGTTGACGAGTGGCGGGAGATGCTGCCGTGGGTGCGGGGGTGGGGGGCGGATGTAACTGTCTTGGCGCCGGAAGAGATGCGGCGTGAGATGACCGGCGAGGCGCGACGCCTGGCCGAGTGCTACGGTTGGCGCGCCCATCGCGGCGATGAAGCTCCTGTCTCCCCCTCCCTTGACCAGACCTTCCGCGACTTCTTTGGGGACGGGTCATGAGCGACATAGAGGCATACGACTACCAGAAGCGAGTAAGCCAATTTCTGCTGTCGGGACGTAGCGTCATCCTCCAGGCTCCCACCGGCGCGGGCAAAACACGAGCCGCCCTGCTGCCCTATCTGCACGCCCGCGCCCACCTTGACCCCGACACGTTTCCGCGCAAGTGCCTCTACTCCGTACCCATGCGCGTGCTGGCCAACCAGTTCAACGAAGAGTATCGGAAGGTCGTTCAGACCTACGGCTGGCAGCGCAACCTGGCCGTCAACATCCAGACCGGCGATCGGCCAGATGATCGCCAAGTGGAAGGCGACCTCGTCTTTGCCACAATCGACCAGACACTAAGCAATTTCCTGGGCATCCCCTACGCCCTGGGCGGCGGCGCAAGCAATCTGAACGTGGGCGCAGTTCTGTCCAGCTATCTGGTTTTCGACGAGTTTCACCTCTACGACCCCGATGTCATGCTGCCCACAGCGCTAGAGATGTTGCGCCAACTGCGCGATGTAACCCTCTTTGCCATTATGACTGCCACCTTCTCGACGGCCATGCTTGAACGGCTAGGCGAGCTTCTGGGGGCTACTGTCGTGCCCGAGGATGACGACCGTCGACGGGAACTACTGAACGTTGGCACGCAGGTCGGCAAACAGCGCGTTTTCAACGCCCTCGACCAACCGTTGACAGCCGAGGCGGTGCTGGCCCGGCGCGGCCGGCGGACGCTGTGCATCTGCAACACCGTCCACGCCGCGCAGACGCTCTATGAGACGCTGCACGAGGAACTGTTGCATCGCAACGACGGGACGGAGCTGCACCTGCTCCATTCGCACTACTTCCGCGCCGACCGCGATGCCGTCGAAGGCTGGGTGCGCGACAAAGCCAACTTCGGTCAAGGCCAGGCCGAGTACGACGGCCCGCCGCTCATCCTTGTTGCCACGCAAGTGGTCGAAGTCGGCTTGGATATGACTTGTGATGTACTGCATACGGAACTTGCGCCGGCCGCGTCTCTATTGCAGCGCGCTGGCCGCTGCGCCCGCTTCGCCAACGAGCAAGGCGAGGTCTATGTCTATCTGCCGCGCGATGAAAATGGTGAACCCGACTTCACACCCTACTTTATTAAACGCCAAGCCCACAAGACGGAACGCGGCCGCCGGCTGTGCGCAGCCACGTGGGACGCGCTGACAACGCCCGACGCCGGCTTTACTGGCCAACATATGAGCTTTCTGCGCGAGCAGGCGCTCATCGACGCCGTCCACCGACCCATCGATGAGGAGATTCTGGAGCAGGTTGCCGCCGGCCGTGGCATCCGGCGCGATCAGATGGCCCACGCCATGCAGACCGGTGACCGCAGCCTGGCCGCCGAACTCATTCGCGACATCGATACGCGCTTCCTGCTCATTCACCCCCAACCAGAGCGCGATGAGCAATTGGCCCGCAATCCGTGGTACTATGAAGGTTTTGCCCTGCGCCCTGGAACATTGAGTCGGGCTTACAAGGAGCTTGACGAAAGTGGCATCGGCGAGGCGCCGTGGATCATGCAGCGCGTCTCAACCGTTGGCGACCGTAGCGAAGAGTCGCCGGCCCGTATCCCCCCACAGTACCGCTGGACGTACTTGAAAACTGCCGGCGAGGTCTACAGTGCGCCTGTTGTCGCTATCCACCCGACGTTGGTGCGTTATGACCCGGCGGTCGGGTTGCGCTTCGGGCTTTCGGACGGCAACATCTCTCTGCGGCGACGCAGCGGTCAAGAGCGCCACGCTGACTACGCTTATCGCCACGAGACCTACGCCGAACACGCCGCCGGCCTCTATCATGCCTACTGCCGGCCGACGGTGGACGCGGCGCGTGGCGTCCGCCGTCTTTCCCTGCGGGACGAAGTGGCCTACTGCGTGCGACGACTAGAATCGCTACCCCGCTTTGGCCTGCAGCTGGACGACCTGGATCGCGTCGCGCGTGCGCTCTTCGCCGCCCACGACCTGGGCAAGCTTAACACTGCCTGGCAGAAGTGGGCCCACGACTGGCAACGGCAGGTCGGCCGTTTTCATGGCGGCGTGGATATGTCCTTGCCTGCCGGCTATATGGCGGCTCACACCGATTACGATGCATCGAAGGAACAAAAGGAGGCTCAGAAGAAGCTTGGCAAACGCCCGCACCACGCCGGTGAGAGTGCCATGGCCGCGGCCAACCTGTTGCTGGGGGTGTGCGGCGAGAACGAGCCGCTCTGGCGCGCCTCTCTCACTGCTATCGCCCGCCACCACCATGCCGCGACCGCCGGCTACAGCGCCTTCACCGCCCACCCCGCGGCGGCCGAGGCCTTTGCCGCAGCGCTGGCCGCCGTCGACCTTGATCAAGGGCTGGCGGCCGAGGCGTGGTGGTCGCCCGACGGTGTGGAAGACCTATCCGGCCTGTTGGTCGAGTTCGACTTGCGCCGAGCAGAGGCTGTTTGGCTCTACTTCCTATTGGTACGAATATTGCGTCTGGCGGATCAGCGGAGTCAGGAGCGTAGTGAGTAATGTATCCTCTAGCGGATCGACTTCGCCCTATAGTACGCCAGGCAGTAAGTTTCAGTACCCTCTTTAGGGTCAATCGTCTACTCCAATTAAGATACCACATGGAGCAGTTTCGTGTCCACAACAAAAACCCACTATTGACAGGCTGGATTATAGAGCTTATACTTCCTCCTAAGTACTACAGGTATAAGGGAGACATTATGGATTCAGGACATGCCAAAATTCGAGTGACAGATGAGACCGTCCTGGTTCGATTTGATGACGTGAGCTCACCCATACCAGGGGCATTTGAAGCGCTGCGCGATCGGTTCTATTCGCATTTCCCTAACGCGCGATGGGTGTGGAGTCTACGCCGAATGGTATTGCCACGCCATGATCTCAACCGCCTAATTGCGTTCTGCGCTCATGAATTTGGTGCTGATGGCGTGAGAATCGAGTATCAGCCGTCAGAGCGCCGAATAGGTTTTGAGCTGAGGCTGTAGATGGACTACACAGAACTGTATGTCGACAAATCGACCGGCACGCCAACCGACCCTTTGATTGCCTATGCGCTGGGCCGGCTCCTCTTAGATGTCATCCCCGAAGAGGCCGGCGACATCGGCTTAACGATTGCCGACGTGGGCGATGCCTATCAGGTGTCGCTCAAACAGCCGCTGCGCGAGGAATGGGTCCGCAACGCCCCGTTTCGCTACCTGCTGCGCGCCCTCGACACGAAGACGAAGCACGCCGATACGCTGCCTGCGCTTCAACGGGTCGATTACCTGCAACACCAGGAGAATAACCGCCTCTACTATGAAGCCCTGAAAGACCGCAAGCAAACGCCGGCCGCTCTGGCCGAGATGGGCCTGACAGGGCCTGTGCCCGATTGGCCGGCGTGGGCGAAGATCAACCAGATGTCGGCCGTGGACGCCTACAACGGCCTGATCGAGCAGTGGTATGCCCACCGAGACTGCTTCCCCGACCTGCTGGCGATCGTACTGAACCTCTTTGCGACACGTCCGAATGACGTGGCCGCGGTCGAGGCAGCCTGGCTGCGGTTGGCCAAGGCTCAGGGCATAGACGCTAAGGTCACCGCGGCCCGGCTCCAGGTCGTCAACCCCGGCATGGGCAAGGGGGGCAACCGTAGTAAGGCCGATGGTCTGACCATCGGCGGCCTTGACGGCTTCTGGTTGCTGGAATATCTCAAATACGCCGGGCTTTTCTTAGCCGCCATCCCGCGCACGGTCAAGGGCAGCAAAGATCGCAAAACCTACGTCCTCTACCCACGCCGGCTGACTTGGAACCGCCATCAACAGGTCTTTCCCGAATTCCAGAAGACGCTGTTCCAAAGCACGGCTGTGCGTATGGACGTACTGGCCGTGCTGCAATACTGCCGTGTGTTTCTGGAGCAGTGGAAAGCGGGCCAGGCCAGCGGCCGATTTGCGCGCTATCGTGGCGAGCCTGGCAACCACGTGGCCGCCATCGGCGTCATCTACTATAAACACCTCGGCAGTGCCCACGCGACGATGAACCTGAGCACGCTCGCCCTGCCGCTGTGGATGCCGGTCGAGACGCTCGAACAGGCTCAGGCGTTCATTGAGCTGCTAGAAGAGCACATTGGCGTCATTCGCGGCCTCGACGAGAGCCACGCCGACGCCTACCAACTGCTACTCAACTACCGCGACTTCCTGTCAGGCCAAGACCTGCATGCCTTTTTCCAATTCACACGCGCCTACAGCGGCTACGTCATGCGCAAAATGGCCGCCGCCGATTTTCCCCCACGTCGATTTACTATACCCCACCTGGAGGTCTTGATTATGGCCCACAATCGTCACCTATCTCCCATCTTAGAGGACCCCGGCTTTCGCCGCATCGCCGAGGCCATCCGTCGCAGTACCGTCTCACTTCAATACCAAAAGTCTCATGGCGGCGATCTGCTGTACGAAATACGCTATGGCCTTGGTGACAAGCTACTGCGCCATGCCCAGTATGCCGATGAGTTCGCTGCGGAGCTTAGCCGCTTCATCCAGAGCTATAATGAGGAGAATGCCCGTAAGGCTGAAACGCGCAAGCAGCAGCGTCGCACTAATATCACCATCGATGACTTGGCGGCCGTCGTCCGTCTTATTGACGAGTATGGCGCGCCGACCGTAGCGAATCTGCTGGTCGCCTTCGGCTACGCCCGTGACCCGCACACGGCCGAGCAAGAGCAGACAGACGAGTCAAGAGAGCCGGAGCCGGAAATGGCCGGCGACGAGAACGAGTAACTTTCCCCACGGTAACAATAGGAGCAACACCCATGACCCGACAAGTCTACGCTATCTCCGTTTCCGCGCGCGCGCTGCTCAACCTCCATAGCCTCAACAACGAGGGCGGCGAGGGCAACCAGATTCAGACGCGCATGGTCGACATCGTTTACTATAACCAGGACGGACAGCCGACCCTGGCTAACGTCAACGCCATCAGCGGCGACATGTTCAAGCACATCCAGGCGGAGCATTTACACCGCATCGCTGTGGAGCGCGGCCTACCGTTGTGTACCGCCTGCCAGCGCTTCGACGCCAACCGCATGAGCGCCGACCCCGAGTTCCGAGAGTGGGTCAAGACCACGCCCAAGCCTACCCAAGTTCAGGTAATAGACCGTCTTATCGATCGCTGCACGATCGATGATCTAGAAGGCAACCTGATCACTGAAGGCAACCTATCCGCCCCGCGCAAGAGCGTCGTCGAGTTCGGTTGGGTCGTTGGCCTGCCCCAGGCGACGACGTCGGAGGAGTACTTCCATGTCAAGTACGTGCCTGACCGCCGCGAGAAACCGACCGATAAGGACGGGCGGGAAGGGAATCTGGGTCAGGCTATCTTCCACCGCCCGGCTAGCAGCGGTGTCTATGCCATCGTCTGTAACCTCGAGACGGCGCGCATAGGCTATAACGACATCTCGCAGCAATACGCGGCCGTCGACCGCCAGGCCCGCTACACAGCCTTGCTGCAGAGCCTCCTTTACAGCTTCATAGAGATGAACGGCGCGATGCGTAACACCCAGTTGCCCCATCTGACGGCGTTCAACGGCGTTGTATCAGTCAGCTATGGCATTGCCCCGGCCCCCACCGTCAGCCCTCTCAATCCCGAATTTGTGGGCGAGATTCAGGGTGTGCGCGACACGCTTAATGCTCTGCACCAAGGCGACGGCGCGACCATCGAGGTGCGCGAGTTCCACAGCCTGGCCGAGTTCGCCGACATCTTCGGTGATCTCATTGCCAACACCGCACCCTTCTCCCTGCAGGTGGGTGCGCCAGCCTGAGGAGGCGGCCATGTGGCATCTGGCCGAGTATCATCCAAGCACGCTGTTTAGCCTGCGCCCCGCCAACGCGACGACGAGCGGCGGCAAGACCCTGGTCGCCCCAACACCGTTTGCCCTTAAGATGGCGCTCTTGGATGTGGCTATCCGCATCCATGGGCGGACGGTGGGCGAGCGCTGGTTTCCATCGATCCGGGATCTCACCGTGGCTGTGAGCTTGCCGCCGACGCTGGTCGTCATCAACACCTTTGTGAAGATCTTGCGGCCACATAAGTCTGGGCCAAAGGACACCGTTGGCACAGGTCTAGAGGGGTCTATGGGTAGCACTATTGCCTACCGTGAACTGGTGCACTATGGCGGTCCTTTATCTATTGCCCTTGAGACGGCAGCCGAAAGTGACATACCGCTATTAGCACTACTGTCACACATCCACTACCTCGGCAAGCGAGGCGGGTTCATCCAATTCTTCGGCTACGAGCCGACTATCACACTGCCGGCCGATTACACCATCCTCAATCCTCGGCCAAACGCATCGTTTCGCCTTGCCGGGTTGATGCAGGTGATGGACGATTGTGGCCCAGCTATGACCTTTGCCCAGGCTGACATCTACAGTGGCAAGAAGCTGGGGCTCAATCGGCCTGATGGCCGGCTGCTTAACCCGGTCGTCCTACCCTATCGCCTCGCCCGCTCCAGTCGGGCCTATTCGCTGTATGAATATTCTGGCGCGTGAACGATAGCCGGCCAGGCTCTTGGAGAAATGGTCATGACCCCCCTCTCCCTCTCCCACCTCCACCTCCTCGCCCGCGCCACCACCGACGTCTTCCTCGACGGCCACATGGCCGGCAACAACCTGGGCAACGCCCTCGCCAACGTCATCCGCCATAGCACCTGCCCGGAGACCGACCGCCGCGGCCCGCCCTCCCCCGAACACGTCGCCAGCTGCCCCGCCTGCTGGCTGCTGGCCGCCGAAACCAACCCCGGCAGCGTCGTCCGCCCCTATGCCGTCGTCGGCCCGCGGCCGCCCCAGACCCGCGTCGCCCCCGGCCAGCGCTTCGCCTTCGGCCTGACCCTCTTCGGCCAGGCCCTCCAGTTCCTGCCCTACGTCGTCGTCGCCGCGGCCGAGGTCGGCCGCGTCGGCGTCGGCCGCGACCGGCGCGACGGCCAGGGCCGCTTCCGCCTGGAGGCCATCGACTCCCACAACCCCTTCACCGGCGACACCCACCGCCTCCTCGCCCCCGGCGATCCCGTCGTCCACGCCAACCCGGCCATCATCACCTTCGACCACATCCGCCCCGCGGCCGACCGGCTGCGCGCCGACCTGGCCCAGGAAGACAACACCCTCCACCTGCGCTTCCTCAGCCCCACCCGGCTAGAGGAAAAAGACCGGCTCTTCCGCGCCCCCGATTTCGCCGTCCTCTTCCGCCGCCTCCTCTACCGCATCGACGACCTGGCCCGCAACTTCGCCGGCGGCGCGCGGCGCGACCGGGCCGAACTCGACCGCCTCCACGCCGCCGCCGACCGCGCCCGCCTGGTCGATTGCCAGGTGCATTGGGTCGAACAGTGGAGCTGGTCGGGCCGCAAGGAGAGCCTCACGCCCGTCGGCGGCTTCGTGGGCACGGCCGCCTACCGCAGCGACGACTGGGCCGACCTGCTGCCCTGGCTGCTGCTGGGCCAGGGCACCCACGTGGGCAAGCTGCCGGTCAAGGGCAACGGCGTCTATGAAGTCGCGGGCCGGGCGGAGGGCTACTGGGCCTGGGCCCCACCCCCTCTCCCCTCTTCCCTAACCCCTATCCCCTAACCCCTAATCCCCAGCCACACCCGCTCGGCCGCCGCCGCTACGTCCGCCGCCTCGGCCGCGTCCCGGATCATCGCCAGCACCCGCGCCATCTCCTCCCGCGCCGTCGCCACCCGCGCCGCTTCGGCTCCACGGACGAAGGCGTCAATCGCCCCCACCACCCCGCCCGCGTCCGCCCGCTGCGCCAGCGACGACCCGGCCAGCCAGCGGATGGTGTCGTCCTCGTCAGCCAGAAAGGCCACCAATTCGGCCGTGGCCGCGGCCGACTCGTCCTTGCCCAGGGCCATCGCCCGCCGCAGCCGGGCCGCGCGCGGCCCCACCGGGGCGGGGGCGACCG
>JAIBAS010000190.1 GCA_019695075.1 Promineifilum sp.
CGGCGGCATCGGCGGCGGCGATGTTGGCCGCGCTGGTCGGGTTCTGCAGGTCGGCCAGTTGCGCCTGGGCAGCCTGCAGGTTCAGCGTCGCCGTCTCCAGCGCGGCGCGGGCGGTCTCTTCCGGCTCGCCCAGGCCGGGGCAGACCTCGTCTTGCTGGTTTGTGCCCGGCACGGTGAAGGTGACGCACTCGATGGTCTTGTTGTGAGTCTCCTCGGCCTGCTTCTGCTGCTGCTGGGCGGCGGCCACCTGCGACTCGGCCGCGGCGATCTGGCCGGGCGTGGCTCCCTCCAGCAATTGCGCCCGTTGCGCCTGGGCTTGCTGCACACCGGCCTGCGCGCCGCTGAGGTTGGCCTGGGCGACCTGGACGTTGGCTTCGGCGGCCTGAATGTCGGCTGCCGACGAGGCCAGTTGGGCCGGGCTTGGCCCGCCCTCAACGCGCTGGGCCTGGGTTAGCTCCTGGATATGTAGCGCGTCCTCGGCCTGCTGCACGGCCAGGGCCGGCTCGCTGGTATCGAGCTGGGCCAGCACGTCGCCGGCGGCCACAACCTGCCCGCGCGTCACGGCCACGTCGGTGACCGTGCCGCTGAGGCCGAAGGTCAGCGTCACCAGCGTTTCCGGCTCGATGGCGCCGGTGGCGTTGACGGTCGAGGTGATAGTGTCGCGGGCGACGGTGGCCTCGCGCAGGATTTCGACCTGCGACTCGGCCGCGGCCTGCCGGCGGTTGACGAACCAGAAGACGCCCGCGCCGACGACGGCCAGCGCCAGGACGACAAGGAGGATGTTCCTGAGCGTGCGTGACATAGATTGTTCCGAGACCAGTGCGCCCGGCTCCCGCCAGAATGCACACAGGCTATGGCCCTGTTGATTGTGCTCTATAAAGTTTGAAGTGTCGGCGGCTTTCCGCACCCAGAGGAATTATAGGATCATCCAGCGATAATGACAGTTAGATTCTCATGTGCGCCTAGGGCCTACAGGGCCAATCGGCGCAATGTCTGCGCGTTGAGAGCGACGATGATGGTGCTGAGGGCCATGAGCGCCGCGCCCAACGCCGGGGGCGGCAGGATGCCCCACGGGGCCAGCACTCCGGCCGCCAGGGGGATGGCGACAATGTTATAGCCGGCTGCCCACCAGATGTTCTGCACCATCTTGCGATAGGACGCCTCGCTCAGCCGGATGAGGCGCGCCACGTCAAGCGGATCGTTCTTGACCAGGATGATGCCGGCCGACTCGATGGCCACATCCGTGCCACTGCCGACAGCCACACCGACATCAGCGCGGGCCAACGCCGGCGCGTCGTTCACCCCGTGGCCGACCATGCCGGTGATGCGCGGCGGGCATGTCATGGTCGTGATGATCCATTGGCGGCTCTCTCCTGTGTCCGTGGACGGGCCAGTTTATAGCCCAAGTAGCCGCGGACGGCATTTCTTGCGCGTCTGGTCAGCCTACGCGATGCCGGTCGTTTGGCTTCAGGGTGTGACAACAAACGTGCCGGTCATGCCGGCCTCTTTGTGGCCGGGGACTGTGCAATAGAACTCGTACTCACCCGCCTCAGTTGGCGTGAACTCCACGACGCCGTGTCCCCCATGCGGCATCGCCGCAACGTGCAAATCCAGTTCGTGGGCATCCTCACTCATCATGTGGTCGTCGCCCGCGCCCTCGGTGGCGTGCATGTCCCGCAGGGCAATCTCCCGTATGCTGAAGTCGTGGTCCAGGGCGCCGGCGTTCTCAAGGCTCAGATGCACGGGCTGGTTCGCCTTGGCCGTTAAGGTGGACACGTCATAGGCGATATCGGTTGCCACGAGCCGCAGTTCGGCCGTCTCCGTTGTCGCGCCGCCGTCCGCGCCGCAGCCCGCGGCGAACAGGACTACCAACACCAAAACAAAGCCAAGTCTTTTCATCGTCATTTCCTCCGGTCGTTGCTTTTTCTTTAACGAAAGGAGCAGTGTAAAAGGCAAACAGCCAAATTGGATGCGCCACATGGCCTATTCTCAAGGGAATTGGGACTAAACTTGCCGTGTACTTGGCCTCTGCTACAATGTTCGTGAAAAGTTGCACGATTGGCGTTCAGGAGAACGACTCGTGGACCACGCAATTCCCGACATCGTCATCGGCCGCCTGCCCGTCTATTTGCGCGAGTTGGAGCGCATGGTTCGCGACGCGGGCAAGACAACCACGTCCTCGCACGAGTTGGCCGAGCGGCTGGGCATGAGTTCGGCCCAGATTCGCAAGGACTTCTCCCACTTCGGCGAATTCGGCAAGCAGGGCACCGGCTACCACATCCACTATCTCATCGACCGGCTGACCGAAATCCTGAATCTGACCCACGAGTGGCCGGTGGCCCTGGTCGGCGCGGGCTTCCTGGGGCATGCCCTGGCCAGCTATCGCGGCTTCCAGCGGCGCGGCTTCGTCATCACCTGCGTCTTCGACAACGACCCGACCAAGATCGGCAAGACCATCGGCGACCTGGTGGTGCAGGACGCCGCCACGCTGGAGACGACCCTGCCGGCGCGGGGCATCGCCGTGGCCATCCTGGCCGTGCCCGCCGACGCCGCGCAGGAGACGGTTGACCGGCTGGTGGCCGCCGGCGTGCGCGCCATTCTCAGCTACGCGCCGGTCTCGCTGACCGTGCCGCCCGGCGTCCACGTCAGCTACAGCGACCCGGTGGTGCAGTTGCAGCAGATGGCCTACTACCTCTCGCCGACGATCCCGTAGCCGGGTGGGCGGCCCCATCGCCAGCCCACCCCGCGCCTTAAGCCTCGGTAAACCGCCCATCGTTCAATGGTGTTGACCGGCCGCGCCTGGGATATAACTGGCCGGCATGAACGAAACGCCGACTCTTTCGCCGCCCCATCCGCGCCCGGCCGCAGCCCCTGCGCCGGCGGACGCGCCGCTCGAACCCGTCGTCCAGCTCCATGCCCTGCGCAAGAGCTTCACCGAGGGCGGCCGGCCGCGCGTCGTCCTCGACAACGTCGATTACCGCTTCACCCGCGGCGAGTTTGTTGTCTTGCTGGGCCACAGCGGCAGCGGCAAGAGCACCCTGCTCAATCTCATCAGCGGCATCGACCGGCCCGACGGCGGCGACATCACCATCCTGGGCACGCCCATCACTCGCCTGTCCGAGCGCGACCGGACGCTCTTCCGCCGCGACCACATCGGTTTCGTCTTCCAGTTCTTCAACCTCATCCCCACGCTCAACGTGCTGGAGAACGTGACCCTGCCCCAGGAGTTGGCCGGGCGCGACCGCAAGACCGTGGAGGCCGGGGCCATGCGCCTGCTGGAGCGGGTCGGCCTGGCCGACCGGCGCGACGCCAACCCCGACAAGCTCTCCGGCGGCGAGCAGCAGCGCGTGG
>JAIBAS010000342.1 GCA_019695075.1 Promineifilum sp.
GCGCTATTTGCAGGCTGAAGACGCCAAGCGGGCGGCCGCGAGCGTGGAGGAGTTCATTGCTATTGCGGCATCCGCATCGTCGCATGGTATGGCTCCCGTCCTGCTGGCCGATGGCTACGACGAACTCAAGCTCGCCGAGAGCATGCGGGTTGAGCAGGAGATCCTCATCCCCTTCCTGTTCCCCAACGAAGTCGCCAATCCGCAGAGTCGCGTCGTCCTCGCCCGGCGCGATGAGTATGCGCTGTCGGCGGCCCGGTTGCGCTGGGAAGACATGGCTTTGACCCTGGAGGGGCTGACCGACCCGGCCGCGCAGCTATGGGCGCTGTTGAGGGCCGACCCCGCGGCTGTCGGCGCAACGATGGTCGTGCCCGCAGCTGTGATCGCCGCGATCACCGCTCTCGATGACGATGACGACGCGCGTGCGGCCCTCGTCGCCGCTCTACAGGCGATGCTGACGCCCAACCCCTTCGTCAACCTGCATTTGCTGGAACGACATTTCCAGCACCCCGCCATACCGCTTGGCCCCGACGACTGCCAACACTGCCTGGCGAAGTATGTCGAGAGGGCGGGTCTGAGCCGAGACTACGTCGAGGTGCTGGTCCGGCGCGCCCAGCAGTTTCCCGCCGGGCAGTTCGACCTCACCCAGTATGACGACAAGAAAGAACTGGACGTGCTCGTCAACGCCGGCGTCATCAGCTACGTGTATAATTCGCCCCGCTTCCAATTGGAAACGGCCGTCGTTCACCTTGTTGCCCACCTCCAGGGAGCCACCGCGTGACCACCAATGCCGCCTACCTCGATTGGCCCTTCCGGCCGACGGTGCGCTCCGACGAGCAGGAGCAGCTGTGGTGGCGGGTATGCTATGTATCTGCCGCGGCCGACCGGCAGCTGGGTACGCTCGACCGCTGGTTGCTGCTGGCCGGGCCACCGGGAAGCGGCAAGTCTATCGCTCTGAGCGCCTGGCTGCGCCACCACAACGACATCTTGCACCTGCCCTATCCACTGGAGCGTTGGCCGGGCGCGCCGGGCGCTTATCTGCCATCCGAACCGAGTCACCTGGCGCAGATGCTGGCTATCGCCGGCGAAAATGTGGCCAGCCGCTTGCGCCATGACCACACCGCCGCCGCCCGCCTGGACGAGTATCAGCGCGGCTTTTTGCGCGCCCTGCTCCAGCGCCACGGCGGGCCGGGCCGCTACCACACTTTCCTGCGTACTCTGCCCGCCGAACTGCGTCCGGTCTATGAGGCCACGCCCGCGGCCGACGTCTTCGGCACCGGCGACACGCCCATGGGCATCAGCGCTCTGATGCAGGAGCTAGTCTTGCTGGCCGAGGCGCTCGATTGCCGGCGTGTCCTCTTCACCGTCGACCCGCCGGAGCCGCTGGGACCGGCCGATATGGCTCGCCTGGGCGACCTGCTCGGCCGGCTTGATCTGACCGACAATCCCGACTTCCTTGTCGCCATCACTCTGCGCGACGAACCGCTGCGCGCCAGCGATATCCTGGAGCGCGCTCGCGCCCGCGTCCACCTGACCTACACCAGTTGGACAGCCGAAGAGTGCCGCGATGTGGCCGATCGCCACCTGCGCTGCGCCCGACCCGACGCGCCGCTGCTGCTGACCGACCTGTTAACGATGGCGGCCTTGAAACGCGCCGATGAGCTGCTCATCGAGGAGTTCGGCGGCCACAGCCCGGCCGGTTGGCTGTATCTGGCCGAGACCGCTCTCTACGCTACCCAGCGCGCCATCCCCCCCACGCCGCTGCCCATCGATACCGACGGGATAGAGGCCCTGTGGCTGTTGCTGTTCCAGCGCCACGTTCCACTGCGCCTTGACGAGATCAACCACTGTGTTTGGCGTGGGGCGCGCCGGCTGAAGATCGAGGACAAGCCGTTCGAATTGCTGCGACTGCTGCGCCGCCGTCGCGGACGGATAAACATTGACACTGATCCGGAGTTGCAGGGGATTGCAGGCGAAGCTAGCAATCTCTACTCCATCGTCTCGCGGGCGCGCAAGGCCGTCGAACCCAACCCTAAATCCCCTATCTATTTGCTTAACAAGCCCGGCCTGGGCGACTACTGGCTAGAGGACTATAGCCAACAACGCTAGTGTCCCAGTACTAGCCGTTAGTTTTGACAGATTGGTGACAGATTGAGACCAGCCGATCGATTGTGAGCGTTAGACCGCGCGGCTATTATTGAAGTATCCCTTAGACAGGGAAATACCTTATGCTTTCGCAGCCGGCATGGCCAGGCTGCACACAGCGTTGCCCAAAGAGGGCGGTGAAACTGTGATTCCGGGAACAGATAGGGTTGGTTGAATTGTTTTGTGGTGACGGGTAATTAGAGGCGACTTTAGAAGGTCAGTGTTTCCAAGTTACTTCAGGGCGCATCATCGACACGGGGCGTCCTACTTTGGGTCGACAAGTGACACCGGCACGATAGCCACAACAATCAGCTCCGTTTGCTCAGGTGGACCGCAGCCTGCGCCACAACCTCCGGGCTTAGATCATACCTCGTTGCCAGGAGGCTTGTGGATGCAACCAACAGTCGCGAATCAGGACGTAGCTGAAACTACCACCGGGAAACCGATAGCTTCTCTTCCCACTCACTTCAAGTTACCTCGCTGGCAGTTCCTTAATAGCAACGGCTTTAGACGCGACCCCTTTGCCAATCAGACCGCCGAACAGGAATACGCCCACGCCGATCGCATTGAACTGGAAGAATTGCCCGGCATCAGTGCCACCTCTACCGCAGGCGTTAATGGACAGGTACACGACCTATCGGCCGAGTTATCGACGGCGCCAACGGCCGATAAGCCAGCCATCGCCCTCACGCCGTCGCCCGCCCTTCCAAGCAGTCAGCCGCAGCAATCCCTGGCCGAATCAAAGCCGCTTTTCTCACCATTAGCGTTTTTCGTCGATCCTGTCTACGCCCGGCGGCTGGACGGGTTCATCCTCGAAGAGCTGCGGCGACGGCAACACAGCTTTGTCTTTGGCCGCCCCGGCGCGGGCAAGACCACGACCCGGTTCGCCCTGGAAGCCCACATCCGCACCGAACCACGCCGGACATTGAATGTCACTGTGGATTATACTGGTCAGGCGGCAGTTGACGCCGCTGACCTCAACCGTCGCTTGATTCGCGCCATCGCCACTGACTTATTTGTGCAGGTCGTCGAGCAATTTGCCCATCGCCAGGCAGAACCGACGGCGGCGCAAGACGAGGCCATGCTCTGGCTGCTGGCGCGCGGCGGACGCGAATTACGGCGTGTGCTGGAACGGTTGCTAAGCGAGCGGGAGCCGTCACCGACATGGGGGCTGGCCGCGCTGTGGCGATTGCTGAATCGGCCGATTGTCCGTCCCGCCATGCCCACGGAGCTACTGAAGACGTGGCTTACGTCGTTACAGGAACGGCTAACAAGCAGTGAGGCAGCCGCCAATCCGGCCGGCAGTTGGCAGGACGCGGTTAAGGCCACCCATGCCTGGGAGATAGAAACCATCTTCCTGGCAATAGATGGGATCGACACCGAGCAACGCACGCGCCGAGACATGATGAAAATCCTGCGGCCTTTGTTGGACAAGGCCCCTGCCTTTGCTGCGCAGGGAATCTATCTGAAAGGCTTTTTACCCCTGGAGTTGCGCGACGACGTACAACAGCGCTTGCTGCGGGCTGGCGTGGCCGACGAAGACGCGCGGTTCATCGAACTGCACTGGGAGCGCCAGCGGCTGCAGGCGCTGCTCATGGAACGCTATATCGCCGCGGGCGCGGCCCGGCGCAGCCTGACCGACCTCGTCACGCCGGAGCTGGGCGACATTGACGAGCGGGTGCTGGTCGAGGCCAACGGCTCCCCGCGCCGCCTGGTGACGCTCATTGACCAACTCATTACCGTTCATACGGCACGGCCACCTGTCATGCGGCCGATCACCGACGCTGAATGGAAGGAGGCCATTCGTCTCACAGACGACATCCTCCGTGGGCAGTATTGAAGGACAGCGACCCCTCGTTTTCTCCCAAATTGCCGGCTGACAAATCAATCAGAATATGCTATGATGGCTTAGTCTGTCTGCGTCGTCATATGGAGCCGGATTGTGTCCGGAGTGGAACGACGTATCCCGACAGAGGTTCCATGTCGTCCGTCTTTCGATCACCCCGCTGTTCTGGGAAGGTAGAGCCAAATGCATCGGGATTCGTATGTCGAACGCAACATTGCCGTAGCTACCCTTTCTGACTGGTGTATCGCTCCGCATCCCAACCCAACCCGGATGCGATCTGTCACCGGCCCGCCGGGCTGTGGCAAGACAACGCTGCTGCATAAGACTGGAGAGGAACTCGATGCCAGAGACGTGCCAATGGTATGGCTTACTCTGGCCGATGGTCGCCCTGATGACTTTGCGGGCCAATGGCACTGGGCTGGGAATCAGGGAGTGTGGATGCCTTTATTGGCGGCCGGGGATGTAGAGCGGGCGGCCGCGGGCGTGGAGGAGTTCATTGCTATTGCGGCATCCGCATCGTCGCAAGGTATGGCTCCCGTCTTGCTGGCCGATGGCTACGACGAACTCGAGCCCGCCGAGCGCCAGTGGGTCGAGCAGCATATCCTCATTCCCTTCCTGTTCCCCAACGAAGTCGCCAATCCACAGAGTCGCGTCGTCCTCGCCCGGCGCGATAAGTATGCGCTGTCGGCGGCCCGGTTGCGCTGGGAAGACGTGACATTCCCTCTGGAAGGGCTGACCGACCCGGCCGCGCAGCTATGGGCGCTGTTAAGAGCCGACCCCGCGGCTGTCGGCGCAACAATGGTTGCGCCCGCAGCTGTGATCGCCGCTATCGCCGCTCTCGATGACGACGCGCGTGCGGCCCTCGTCGCCGCTCTACAGGCGATGCTGACGCCCAACCCCTTCGTCAACCTGCATTTGCTGGAGCGACATTTCCAGCACCCCGCTATATCGCTTGGCCCCGACGACTGCCAACACTGCCTGGCTATGTATGTCGAGAGGGCGGGTCTGAGTCGAGACTACGTCGAGGTGCTGGTCCGGCGCGCCCAGCAGTATCGCGCCGGGCAGTTCGACATCTCCCAGTATGATGACAAGAAGGAACTGGGCGTGCTCGTCGGCGCCGGCGTCATCAGCCACGTACCTGACTCGCCCCGCTTCCAATTGGAAGCGGCCGTCGTCCACCTTGTTGCCCACATGCCAGCGCCAGCCCAGCCGCAAGGAAATTAGCCATGTCCGACATCTACCAAGACACTGAATTTCTGAAGGCAGCCTATTCAAGTACCAGGATGATCGGCCAGCAGGGGGCCTGGAAAAAAGTCCTGAAGACTGTGGAAACTGGCTCTGACGACAAGGCGTTCCACGTCGTGTTAGTGAAAGGGCGTGGCGGCATGGGTAAGACCCGGCTACTAGAAGAACTTCGCGACCGCATCCGCACACCCAACGACGACCCCAACGTCCTCGACGCCCAGCTAACTGATCCCATCATCTCCGATATCGTCGACGTGATCGATATTCGCCTGCACGACCGCTATCAGTTTGTCGTTGCCCTCTACGAGAGCCTGGCGGCCTATAGCGGCAAGCTCAACTTCCGCAGTTTCATCAGCGCTAAGGGGAAGGTCGAGCGACTGCGCGCGCAAGGGGCCTTGCAGGACAGCATGAATGACGCGCAGCAAAATGCGGTCTGGGCCTTTGAGAATGATCTGCGTGGGATCGGCCGCGAAAGGCGCGTCGTCTTCTTGATCGATACCGTCGAACGACTAACCTACGAAGCCTGGGAGAAGTTGCTCGAAGAAGGCCTGCTCTACCCGGACGACCTGGCCACGCGGACTCATCAGTGGCTCTCCGAGTTTATCGGCGGGGCGACTCGCGAGGAGCACCGCCCGCAACCTGTTGATAATATCACCCTGGTGCTGGCCGGGCGCGGCCCCAACCTCAAACTAGGGTCATCCGTTGACCCTTTGGCGGCCAGTCAGGAGACCGAAGGCGAGTCGTTTTTTGCCAATATGCGCGCAGCGGTGGCCGAGGCGCCGCCGGCCCTTAACCGCCGCCTGGCTGACATCAGCCTGAAGCGCCTCAGTATCGATGAGGTGGGTGAGTTTTTCGCCCAGCTGGCCAAGGATCGCCAAGAGGAAGGGCTGACGTCATTCGCCCAAAGCCTGGCGATGGTGGCCGACGAGAACAATGACCGCCACAAGGTGCTGGCCCTCTACACCGGCGGCCTGCCCATCCGGCTGGCGCTTTACACCCTGGTCATCCTGTGGGGCAAAAAGATACCCCGGCTGCTGCTGGAGAGCTTCGCGGAGGCCTGCGCGCGCACGCGCCTGGGTGATCCGGCCGCCATTCGTACAGACGAGGAGTTGGCAGAGCAAGCGACGCCGGCGCTGGCTGAAGCGCAGTGGCAGATCGAAGGTGAATTCATCAACCTGATCTTCAACCGCTTCGATCCCGATGAAATGGACACTACCCGCGACCTTATGTCGCAGGTGTTATTGACTCTCGTGCGCGCGCCGCGCGGCCTGACGGCCGAACAGGTGCTTTTCTGCATCGATAGCCTGCCTGGCCAGGACCCCGCCACCTGGCAAGCGGATGAGGAACGGCTGGCTGAGGTCGTCCGGCTACTGGAAGAGATCGAGCAACTGGACCTAGGCCGCAGCCGGGCGCCGTGGAACGTCCTAAAGGAGTTGGATGAGGATACGCCGAAAGCCTACACCTTCCGCATCGGCCTGCAGGACGAGATCTATCGCCTCTATGCCGCCCACATGGGCGGGTTCGGCGTGCGCGAAGGCGAAGACCCGGCCCACTATCGCCAGAATCGCATCGATGAAATGAGGGCGCGTAAGGAGCAGTACACTCGTCTCAGCGCCTTCGCCGGCTCCCGTTATCACTACTACCTGGCCGAGAAGCGTCGTTACCTACGCGACGACGAAAAACGCTTCGAGGACAATTTCATCCTGGCCAACCGGCAGACCTATGTGTTTCCCGCCCCCTCCTCCGACGACACGGCCCAGCGCCTGGCTCTTCATGACATGCTGTCGATCTTCGAGATCGAGCGCATGGTCTATAAGTTGCTGCTCGATCCGCAGATCAATGTCAACGTTGACTACATTCGCCTTGAGGAGAATAACGACCGCGCTGCACGACAGGAAGAAGACTTTTGGGCACAGGCTGAAATGTGGCGCGTTCTGCACGATGATGCCCTGATTCCCTTTGTTGACTTCTCCAGACATCATCAGCAGCCAAAAGCGATTGTCGAGAAACAGCACGTAATCCTGCAGCGCTTCGCCGAGCAGGAAAATGTCTCGCGCTGGATCAAGCGCTTTGTCCTGCGCGGGCGGTACGCTCGGGCCGTCGAGTTCGGCGAGCAGGCCGAGAAATGGAGCCGCAACAAACCGCGCACAACCGACGCCGAGCGCGTCGCTTGGGATAGTTGGAACCATACCCTGGCCCGCGAAGAGCGCGCCATCTGGACCAATCGAGCGCGTATTCGACGCGGTGAAAACACGGAACAGGCTATTAAAGAGATCAAAGAGTCGATCCGCAAGCTCCAACTACTCTACAACGCCGACGTCAAAACTAAAGTGGAGGAACTTTGTACTGACGACCACATCGAATGGGGCTTCAAGGGCCTCCAAGAAGGCATTGACGACCACCCGGCCTACCTGCGTCTACGGCTGCTTATCTCCCACGCCTACAACATCCTCGGTTTCAGCTATCGCATGCAGGGAGATATCGAGCGCGCCGTGGAGTACTACGGCGCTGCTCTCTACCTGATTCGTCTGGCCAAGACAGGGGTGGTATCGGCCCATCACGCCGTCGTGCTCAACAACCAGGCCCGCGCGTTGGCTGACTTGGGTTGGAACGCCCTCAGCATCTGCCTTAATGGCCTTGAACTGCGTTGGGAGGTGGCCGAGGAAGTGCCCTTGGCCGGCTCCTACAACACACTGGCCCTCCTCTACGACGACATGGGCCGCTATGAGGACGCGCCCATCCTGGCAGCCAAGGCCATCGCCTACTGTCGCCGGGCCAGCGAACAGCGGCAACTCGGTCTGGCGTTGCGGCAGATGGCCGAATCGTTGCGCCACATTGCCGAGGGCATGGACACCGGCCAGCGCGTCGCCGCCCGGCCGGACGAGTTGTTTGCTGTGGCTGACGAGCTATTGGGTGAGGCCTACGGCATCTTCCAGACGATGGAAGAACGCGAGCGCCAGGTAGAAGTCAGCATCGAGTGGGGCAGCCTACGCCGCGACCAGATGCGGCCCAGGGAGCAAGTAGTCCCGCGCGGCTGGCAGAAAAGCTACCGCGAGGCGCAGCGCTATCTCGACGAAGCGCTTGAACTCGCCGGCGACCGTTTCGCCCAGCACGAGATGGATGCGCGTATCAATCTGGCTCAGATCCACTACTACGCCGACCGGGCCAGGCAGGCGGACGGGGGCGATGCGAAAGCGCTGGAACGGGTCAACGCTGTCCTGGCCACGATCGAGGCCGAGGCTGGCACTGACTATCTGATTAGGCCCAAGACGAACGGGGCCTTGCCTCCTCTGCCCAGTCGCAGGAAATTGCGCAACCGCAACTGGACCTTCCGCCACCTCAGCACGGCCGAGAGGCTTCGCGGCTGGATGGCGCTGGATCGCTTCGAGGCCCTCGTGGAGCAGCGAAAGGCACGACAGGCTGACAAAGCAACGGGGTCTGGCGGACAGCGAGCCGAAGCCACCAAAGAGCAAGAGACGGCTCTATACGCTGCCGCCGAAGCCTATGCCAAGGGCATCGCCTACGCCGAACTCTTCTCACCCCGCAGCCGCTCCATTGGCGGCATCCAGAATGACCTCTACCGACGGCTGCGCAAGCTGAATTCAACCGAACTTGGCGCGTTCCGCAAACAACTGGATAAGGTCTCCCGGGACTACCCCAACCTCCCTAGTGTCGAACTGCTGCACGACTTCCTGGACGAGTTCTTCGGCGGCCCCATCGCCGAACCAAAGGAAGTCCAGCCTGAAAAGGTGGCTAACCATGCTCAGTAGCGTCAGCCCAAACCCGGCCGCTCGCTCCGTCGCGGCCGACCTGATCCTTGTCGATCAACCCGACCCCACCCAGCGCTTCGACTGCGACTGCATGACCCCGCCGGCCCAGTTCGCCCCGCCGTTGGAGATAGAGAACGACTGCCGCTGGCCGGCCCTGCCGCCGGCGTTGCGCGCCCTCTCCCCCGGCGCTTACACCCACCCGCGCGGCGCTCACGTCGGGCCGCTGCCGCGCGGCTTCCACCTGGTGCATAGCCCGGAGGCAACCACCGGCCCGGCCGTGCTGGGCGATGCTGCCTTCGCCCGCTGGCAGCGCTTCCGCGCCCCGGCCGCGTTGCGCGATGAGATGGATCGGCAGCTGGCGGCTCTGGCCCTCCTCCAGCCGCTAGCCACGACACCCGCCCTCTGCGCCGGCGCGCCCGACACACTGACTGCCTGGCTCCACGTGACCAACGCCTGTAACCTCGATTGTCCTTATTGTTACGTGCGCAAGTCGTCGGCGCGCATGAGCGAGGCCACGGGACAGCAGGCCGTCGCCGCCGTCTTCGCCAACGCCGCCCGCCACGGCTTCCGCGCCGTCAAGCTGAAGTACGCCGGCGGCGAGGCCTCGCTCCACTTCGCCCTGGTGCGCCGGCTCCATGACTTCGCCGCCCGGCTGTCGGCCGAATCGGGTATTCAGTTATACGAAACGCTGCTGACCAACGGCGTACACCTGCGCCCCGACGACGCCGATTGGCTGGCCGAACAGCGCGTCCGGGTGATGATCTCCCTCGACGGCGTCGGCGAAGTCCACAACGCCCTGCGACCGCTGCGCAACCGCGCCGGCTTCGACACCTTCGCCGCCGTGGCCCACACTGTTGACCACCTGCTGCTGACCCGCGCCATCCGCCCCGCCGTCAACATGGTCGTCACCGGCCGCAACGCCCACGGCGCAGCCGATGTCGCCCGCTGGGCCATCCTGGCCCGTGGCCTGCCGACGACCTTCACCTTCTACCGGCCCAACCTCCTGTCCCGCGACCGGGCCGAGTTGCAGCTAGAAGAGGCGGCGCTGCGGCGCGGCATGCTGACCGCCTATGACGCAATCGAGAACGATTTGCCCGCCTGGCCCTTCACCGGCGGGCTGCTCGACCGCGTCTCCACCGAAGCGCGCACCCACGCTTGCGGCGTCGGCCAAAACTACCTGGTCATCACCCACACCGGCGCGCTGTCGCAATGCCCCATGCACCTGGGCCAACCCGTGGCCGACGACCTGCAAGGCGACCTGCTGGCCACGGCCGCCGCCGGGCCGTTGCTCAACCTGCCGGTGGAGCAGAAGACCGGCTGCCGCGACTGCACCTTCCGCCATCGCTGCGCCGGCGGCTGTCCGCTGGAGACGTTCCGCGCCACCGGCCGCTGGGATGTGCAAAGTCCCAACTGTGGTCTCTATCGCGCCCTGCTGCCGGCCGTGTTGCGGCTGGAGGGGCTGCGCCTGATGAAGGTCAATGGCTACCTTCAGTAACAGCCAGTAACAGCACCACGGTCTTTGTCAGATCCGTGACAGGTATGGGGGGAAAGCGACGCGCTTTCCCCCCTTTTGTGTGCCAGATCGAGTTCACGACAGTGAAACACGCGCGCAGAACGCGGCCAGGATGGAGGAGCAGCGGACGATTGTGATTGTCAGGGGTGACTGCTTGAATATAGATAAGCCGGTGGAAGGAATCATCAGACCATCCAGAAAGGGTCAGCCGGCCCAGGAGTATTGCCGTGAGTTATTACCGACAGTCACCCGACATGAATGTGTACGACCGAGGCCCAGCCAACATGCTTGGCAAGGTGCTGATCTTCGTGTTCATCGCCATCGTGCTGACGGGCGTGGCCGTGCTTGGGTTCGCCAACGTGCTTCAGGACGCGGCGCGCATGCGGCAGATCGACTCGCAGACCCAGCACCAGGAAGCCCTGTGGGCCGCCGCCGCGCCGTATGAGCAGCAGAAGGCCGCGGCGGACGCCAATTACGACATCGCCGCCACCAACGCCGCCGGCACCCGGGCGCTGGCCCAGGCCGACGCCGACGCCATCCGGGCGCGGGCCGACGCGCAGGCTTACGCCAACCAGCAAGCGCTGGCGGCCTACCAGACAGCCGTGCGCGGCCAGCAGGCCCTCGACCGCGAGAAGCTGATCGGCCAG
>JAIBAS010000551.1 GCA_019695075.1 Promineifilum sp.
TCGCCAACCGCTGTTTTAGTTCGTAGTTCTCGGCTTCCAACTTATCTACCCGCGCGGCCAAATCCAGAGATTGCCGGATGGCCTCATCGGCGGTTTTCACAACGTTTGCTAGTGATTCGTATGCCTGAAGGTAATTAGCCATCATAGCTCCCATCATCCTCTACCACGTCGCCCGGCCAGAACCGCCGCTCGGCGGCCGTGGCGGGCGGTTCGTCGGCAATGCCATTGGCCCACAGGACGGCCAGCGCGGCGATGCAGATGATGAACACGAAAAGGGCGATCCAAGCGTTTGGGGTCATTGCGGTTTCTCCTGTCGTTTGGCGGCCTGCTGCCCGGCGTAGGCGGCCATGAGGGTTGTCTGCGTCATGCCATAGGCGCGGGCCAGCCCGGCCCACGATTCACCATCGGCGCGGCGCGTCGTCACGTCGTTGTATTGCTCGTCACTCAGCACAAGGCGCACCTTTGCGGCGTGGGCCTGCGCGGCCTGCCGCAAGTGGGACACAATGCGGTCGCCGCTGTACTGGCGTCGTCGCGCTTCTTGCCAGGGCGGCGGCTGCTGTTGCGCCATGAGGGCGCGTAGCCGGTCGACGGCCGCGGGGTCTACGGGGTGAATCGTGCCGGCGATTCCGTCGCGGTCGTACTCGCGTAGGTCGCGGGGTGGGGTGGGGGGAGTGGTCATAGTAACGCCTCTTGCGTGGTCGGCGCGGGCGTCGGCTTTATCCAGGCCAGCCGCTCGGAGAATCGGCCGTCAAACAGGGTGCGAAAGTGAATGTACTGATAGCCGCCGGCCTCGCCCTTGCAGCGTTGCCAGCGTTCGCCGGCGCGGCCCCAGAAGTCCCATTTGTATGGCTCGTTGAAACGCTCTACGGTCGCTTGTAGGCTGATGACCGCGCCACACTTTGGGCAGCGCGGGGTAAACTTGGCGCTATCGGTTATAATCGCCGTCGGCTTGGCGGGTTGTTTCTGTCGTTTCACGTCTGACCTCCGGGCCGGGCCGAGACGGTTGCCGCCGTCTCGGCCCCTTGCCTTTAGTAGCTAGAAAGGAATGTCCTCGTCGTCGGTCACGGCCAGGCCGGCGGCCGGCGCGGGGGCGTTGCCGTTGGACGCGGGGGTGGGCGGCTCGACGGCCGCGGCCTTCGTCCACTCAGCGGCCCACTCGTTGATCATCTCGTCGATGTAGAGTTGCTCGTTGGCACGGGCGGCGGCGGCCCCGACAAAGGCCAGCGACTCGGCCAGGATGGGGCAGCCGCGGCTCTTCTGCTTCGAGTTAGCGGCGCTGGACAGTTCGATGCTCTGGCCGGCGGCCAGCTTGAGACGGTAGCAAAACGGCGCGGTGGTCATGCCCTTCTCGGCCTTGACCTGCTTGATGTAGTCCTGGAGGCGATACCAGATGCCGACGGCGAAACGGTCATCATGCCACTCGCCGCCGCGCGGGTTCAGCCACGCCGCGCGGGCCGTCCAGCTACGCGCCCCGAAGATGTGCAACACGTCGCCCACGAGGCCGACGACCTGCACGCGGTTGGTCACGTCGCCCTCGGCCATTTCGGCGCGGCGGGTCTTAATCGGATAGCGGTGGGTGAGGCCGGCCGCGTCGGTCACTTCCTTGCACTGGCGCAGGGCGAACGGGACAAACTCCAGCGTCTTGGCTTCCTGCTTGCCGATGTAGAAAATGCCGTCGGTGGCGTTGTAGCCAATCCCTTCATAGACCCACCGTTCCTCTTGCGCCTGGCCGGCGGTCGAGCCGGTGTACTCTCCAAAGTCCGCGTTTTCAATCTTCATGTTTTTCCTCTTAATCTGCGTTGTGTGGTCGTTCGTTTTGCGGCAAGTCGCCGCCGTTGATTAGGTGTTATGCGGTTAGTTCTATAGGTCATCTCCTTCGCGGCTAGTAGTCCGGCGGTTCGATATAGAGCCGGTGCTGATCCTTGTCGCCGATATTCCATACCAAGCGGTGAATACCCGTAAATATTTCTTTCCAACTCTTATATGACTTAGACTCCATTAGGTTATGGCAGTTACGACACAAGACCTCGAATTGATCCGCGTCGTGGCAGGTAGCGGGGATAGCTATTTTCCCGGCCAAAATGTCATAGAACATCTCTCGATATTCCTGGTAGTTTTGTGGTGGCGCGGACATTACGATTTCCAGCGCTGATACCCAAAGGGGCTTTACGTGATGAGCTTCCAGCGAGCGATACTGTAGGGCGCGTTCACCGCAAAGCTGGCAGGTGGGGGACATAAGTCGCGCCCGTTTTATTTTCTTCGCATGTTTCTTGCGTGTCTCGCTTACCAGCGCCTTTACCAAATCCCCCACGCTGACCCGATCCTCAATCGTCTTTGCCCCTTCGGGATAATAAAAAATCTCCACTACCTACCCCCATATATGGCCGCTGTCTTTCTTGTGTTACGCCCCGTGTAACGGGTGTAACGGCCGTTTTGCATTAAACCTCGTGAGATGTATGTATTTCGTATTTCCATCGTTATTTAGCTCGTTTACCTACATCTCCCGTCTAAAATTTGGATAGCCGTTACGTCGTGACACCCGTGACACCCGCTGTTTTACAGAGAGAAAACGACGGAAAAGTGTAACGTCTAAAGTAAAGGGTCGTGACACTTGAAGGTTTGAAAACGCTAAAATGTCACGAGGTGTAACGGCTGACGTTACAGGGCCGTTACAAAACGGGCGGCCATATATGGGGGTCATATCGGCAGGTCTCCATCGACCGGGATACGTTCGCCGCGATACCAGATGCCCCGATAGCCACGCAGTACCTTGCCGCTGTGGCGGCGCTGCTCCGGCTTCAACCCCATCTTGGTCAGGATGCTGGTCAGTTCCATTTTCTGCTTGAATTGGTCGCCCTTCAGCCCCAGGGTGGTAAGGCGGTCGAGGATTTCCATTGTCGGCGTGAAGCGTTCGGTTTCGGTTTTGTCGATTTCGTAGTACTGGAGCAGGAGTTCTTCCAGCGGCGATACCATCATATGCCCGCCGTTAATCTCGGCCTGAATCTCCTGCTCATAGGGCGTTAGCTCCCATGTCTCGCCGGCCAGGTAAGCCTCATAGAGTTCAGCCCATAGCTGATTGCGGTTTATCTGCGTATAGCCCCAGTCGATGGCGTCCAGATGCACCACGGCAAAGCGGCGATTGCCGGTCGGGTCATGGAGAAAGCCGGTTCCGTCTTCGTTGATGGTTCCAATCATCGACGCGGCGGCCGGTTTCTCGGTGTCGTATTGGCCGTAGGGCACGCGCACCTTGACCGTTTTGGTGGAAATGAAGTGTTTCAGCGCCGAGCGTTCGCTGCGCTTGGTGGTCGAGTCCAGTTCCGCGACTTCCCATATCCAG
>JAIBAS010000299.1 GCA_019695075.1 Promineifilum sp.
ACGCCGGCGTGGTCGCTGATGGCCTCAGCGACGATGTCGCGCGCGCCGGCGAGGGCGTCGTCGGCCGTCGGCGCGGCCTCGCTCAGGTACGGCTCGGCCAGTTGCGCCGCCGTCTGGCCCGTGCGCGGCTGGGCCAGGATGAGATCGGCCAGTGGTCCTAACCCCCTCTCGCGGGCGACGCTGGCGCGGGTGCGGCGCTTGGGCCGATAGGGGGCGTAGAGGTCTTCCAGCAGCGTCATCGTCGTCGCGGCTTCGATCTGTCCGCGCAACTCTTCCGTCAGCTTGCCCTGCTCCTCGACAGAGGCCAGCACGACGGCGCGGCGCTCGTCCAGGGCGCGCAGGCGGGTGATCTCCTCGGCAATGCGGCGCAGTTGCTCCTCGTCAAGGACGCCGGTGGCCTCCTTGCGGTAGCGGGCGATGAAGGGAATCGTGTTGCCGTCATCCAGCAGGCTGACGGCCGCGGCGACCTGTTCCGGTCGGACTTGTAGCTCGGCGGCGATGTGGCGCTCAGCAGCGTTGCGTTCGTGAAGCATGATGGTATTCTCCGACTGGCATCTGATCATACGCGGCATTGTCCGCCTGTCCAGAACTCCGGCCCCGCGGCCACGGAAAGCGCTCATGTCCTACCAAGTCCTCGTCGTCGAAGATGATGACACCTTGCGCGATACGCTGGTCTACAACCTCCAGAACCAGGGTTATCAGGTCATCACCGCTGACAACGGCTACGCGGCGCTGGAACTGGCCCGTGGCCAACAGCCCGACCTGCTGCTGCTCGACCTCATGCTGCCCGGCCTCAACGGCTTTGAGGTCTGCCGCATCCTGCGCAAGGAGATGAGCCTGCCTATCCTGATGTTGACGGCGCGCACGGAGGAGGTTGACAAGATCATCGGCCTGGAAGTCGGCGCGGACGACTACCTGACCAAGCCGTTCAGCATGCGCGAGCTGCTGGCCCGCGTGAAGGCGCTGTTGCGCCGCGTGGAGATGATCCGCGATGAGCTGACGGCCCAGGACGAGGCCGCTGAGGCCGCCCGTCCGGACATGGCGGCAGCGCCGGTCGCGCCGCTGACCTTCGATAACCTGACCATTGACGAAACCCGGCGCGAAGCCCGCATCGACGGCCGCCCTATTCGCGTCAAGCCCAAGGAGTTCGACCTGCTGCTCTTCCTGGCCCGCCATCGCGGCATCGCCCTGTCGCGCGACCTGATCCTGGAGCGCGTCTGGGGTTGGTCGTTCGACGGCAACAGCCGCACGGTCGATGTCCACATCCGCTGGCTGCGCGAGAAGATCGAGCCGGACCCGGCCAACGCCACGCGCATCGTCACCGTCCGCGGCATCGGCTATCGCTTTGACGGCTAGGGCATGACCACGAGGCTGTTCCGGCGCATCTTCATCCCCTACGCGCTTCTGGCCGTGGCCCTCGCCCTGGGCGTATATCTGTACGTGACGCGCAGTGGCTGTCTGGCCAACCCCGGTTGTCCGCCACGGGCGCTGCTGGCAGCGGCCGGGCTGGGGCTGTTGGCCACGGCCGGCCTATCCTTCTGGCTGGCCCGGCGCATTGTCCGGCCGGCGCGGGAAGTTGCTGACGCGGCCCGCCGCATCGCCGCCGGCGATGACGCCGCCCGCGTTCTGCCCGACAGCCGCCACACCGCCAGCGGCCTTGTCAGCGCCTTCAACGACATGGCCGAGCGCCAGCACGAGCGTATCAGCGCCCTGGTGCGCGATCACCGGCGCTTTGCTATGGTGCTGGAGCACATGGCCGATGGCGTTCTCATCACCGATCACCTCGGCCTTGTCTTGCTTATCAACCCGGCCGCCTGCCGCCTGTTGCGGACGACGCCGGCGGAGGCCCTCGGCCGCCCCTTCGCCGCCGTCGTCCGCCACCACAGCCTCATCGAGCTATGGCAGCGCTGTCGCGCTCAGGAGCAGGAGCAGGTCGAGGCGGTCGAACTGGGGCCGGAATTGCTGTTGCAGGTTGTCGTCACGCCCTTTAGCGAGAGCGGCACGGCCGGCTACGTGGTCATCTTCCAGGACTTGACCCAGGTGCGCCGCTTGCAAACCATGCGCCGCGACTTCCTCGGCAACCTCTCGCACGAATTGCGCACACCGCTGGCCTCGCTGCGCGCCGTTATCGAAACGCTGCAAGACGGCGCCCTGGCCGACCCGCCGGCGGCCGAGCGCTTCCTGCGCCAGGCCGAGAACGAAGTTCACGCCATGACCCAGATGGTGGCCGAGATGACCGAACTTTCGCAGATCGAGTCGGGCCAGGTGCGCCTGCGGCTCGTGCCCGTGGCTGTGGCGCGCCTCTTCGAGGTGCCGTTGGAGCGGCTGGCGTCGCAGGCCGAGCGGGCGGGTACGTCGTTGAGCGTCGAAGTGGCCGCCGGCACGCCGCCGGTGCTGGCCGATGAGGAGCGCATCCAGCAGGTCATCACCAACCTGCTCCACAACGCCATCAAGTTCACCCTGCCGGGCGGCCACATCCGCCTCAGCGCCGGGCCGCAGCCCGACAACGCCGGCGAAGTGCTCTTCGAGGTACGCGACACCGGCATCGGCATCGCCAAGGCGGACTTGTCGCGCGTCTTCGAGCGCTTCTACAAGTCCGACCGGGCGCGCACGCGCGGGCGGGGCGGCACCGGTCTGGGCCTGGCCATCGCCCGCCACACCGTTGAGGCTCACGGCGGACGCATCTGGGTCAAGAGCAAGATCGATAAGGGCAGCAGTTTCTACTTTACTCTGCCGGCGGCCACCGCGTGACGCCGCCGTTTACAAGCTGTTAACACAACCTTAGCCTGGCCTTTACACGCGGCTGACTTCTCCTTAACAGCCGGGTGCTATCCTCCACCTTAGTGAAGTTTGTCATCCCTCATGGCATCGTTGCCCCACGGGCGCAATTGCGTCCAGTGGGGGCTGCCTATTGGCGACGAAACAGTCAGGGGAACCAACCAATTCGGAGGAGAGAATGCGTAGTAAACTCGTGGTGCTGTTGATCTTTGTGGCGCTGTTTGCCGTTGCCTGTGGCGGGACGGCGACGCAGACCGAAACAGAACCAACAGCCCCAGCCGAAGCAACCATTGAGACAGCCGTCGAAGAAGCGGCGGCGACAGAAGAACCAGCCGCGGCCGAGCCGACGGCTGAGGCTGCGGCCCCCGCGGAAGGCGACGGCGCGATGCCGATGGCCGATCCGCTGGCGGTGTCGGGCAATATCGTCGTCGCCGGCAGTTCGACGGTCTTCCCGCTGGCGGAGACGATTGCCGAGCGCTACCAGTCTGAGGGCTTCAGCGGCCAGATCACCATCGACAGCGTGGGCACGGGCGGCGGCTTCGAGCGCTTCTGCGGCA
>JAIBAS010000218.1 GCA_019695075.1 Promineifilum sp.
TGGGAGCCGGCCCTTTCGTTTGGCGGCTGGTGGCGTGCCCAGGCGCGCGGTTGCGCCGGGCCGGCGCGCCTAGCTCTCTTCGCTTTGCTCGTCGGCGGCCTGCCGGATCGACTTGTGATGCTCGCTGTGGCTGCGTTGCTCGCGTTCCTGGCGGGCCTTTTTCAGCGAGTCGCCGGTCAGCATGTTCTGATTGACGGCCTCGCCGGCGTCGTCGTGGTAGATCTGCACGGGCACGATGGTGACGACGACGCGCTCCAGGCCGGTCAGGCCCAGGTTGAGGATGAGCGAGCTGTTCTGGTGGAGCACCTGGGTGAAGACGGAGTCCATGGCCAGGTGGCCCATGACGATGTGGACAATGCGGCGCGGATTGGCCTGCAACAGACTGACGACGTATTCGCGGATAGGGGCCAGCAGATGGCGGTAGGGCGATGGTAGGATGAGCAGTTCGCCCTCGCCGATGTACTTCTCCCACTTGCGCTTGGTCGTCTCGGACTTCTCCGGGTTGACGCCGACGTGGACGGCGCGCCACGGGTTGCCCAGCGCCTTGGCGAAGTCGACCATCTCCAGCGTGCCCATGTGGACGCCATCGACCAGCAGAACCGTCACGACCTCTTCAGAGGGCATTCGTGGCTGGACCGCGTTTTCCAGGCTCAGCGCCTGGGCCACATCCTGGTAATGGGTGTGGATGCGCGAGAAAAGGAGGACCAGCAACGGGATCAGGACGATGACGAACCACGCGCCGGAGGTGAACTTCGTGATGGCGAAGATGACCATCACGATGAACGTCAGCGTCGCGCCGATGCCGCTGATGATCATGTGCAGCCGCCAGTTGGGGTCATATTCCAGGTCGGTATCGACGCCTTTGATCTTCTCGCCCGGTTGGAGGCGGCCGATCTTGCGGGCATGGATGACCATGCCCGTCTGCGAGAGCGTGAAGCTGAGGAAGACGCCGATGGCGTAGAGCGGGATGAGGGCCGTCGTGCTGGCGCGGAGGACGACTACCAGCACCGTCGCCGCCAGGGCCAGGGCCATGATGCCCCAGGAGAAGACGAGGCGACCGCCGCGGTAGGTCAGTTGGCGCGGCAGAAAGCCATCGGCGGCCTGCAACGCGGCCAGCCGCGGGAAGTCGGCGTAGCTGGTGTTGGCGGCCATGAGCAAGACCAACGCCGTGCCGGCAATGACCAACAGGTAGAGCGGGCTGCCTTCGCCGAAGACGGTGCGTGCCAGTTGCGAGATGATCGTTTCGTGGTGCGAGGGGATGGCCTCGATGTGGCGCGACAGAAAGGTGATGCCCAGGAACAGGACGATGAGGATGGAACTCATCGCCGTCAGAGTCATGGCCGCGTTGCGGCTTTTCGGCTCCTTGAAGGCGGTGATGCCGTTGGAGATGGCTTCGATGCCCGTCAGGGCCGTTGAGCCGCTGGAGAAGGCGCGCAGGATCAAGAAGAGCGTCAGCGGCGCGATCGTGCCCTCGACCATTTCCACGCCGGTGACGATGCCCAGCGTTCCCGTCGCCCAACGGTAGAAGCCGACGATCAGGGTGATGCCCATCATGACCAGAAAGAAATAGGTCGGGACGGCGAAGATGACGCCGCTCTCGCGCACGCCGCGCAGATTGACGAGCGTCACAAAGGCAATGATGCCCACGGCGAGAGCCACGCGAAATGGGGCCAGGTCGGGGAAGGCGGAAACGATCTGGGCCACGCCGGAGGAGATGGACACGGCCACGGTCAGGACGTAGTCGGTCAGCAGGGCCGAGCCGGCCACCAGCGCCGCCGTCTGGCCCAGATTTTCGCGGGCGACGATGTAGGCCCCGCCGCCGTTGGGGTAAGCGAAGATCGTTTGCCGGTAGGAGATGGTGACGATGACCAGGAGGATGGCGATGGCGATGGCGATGGGCACGGCCAGGCCAAAATAGGCCATCGTGCCCGTCAGGGCCAGGATGACCAGAATTTCCTCGGTGGCGTAGGCCGTCGAGGAGATGGCGTCGGAGGCGAAGACAGCCAGGCCGACCTTCTTGCTGACGACCTGGTGGGCCAACGTCCGTGTCTCCAGCGGACGGCCGATAAGCATCTCCGAGACAGAGCGTTTGGGTGCCGGGGATTGGGTTTCAGTTGTCATGCATTGTCCTATTCTTGACAGCCAACGACGCTCGGCGACGAATGCCGCCGTTCGCCGCGGTTACACTTTGTCTGCGCGTGGAGTGGGCGTCATGAAGCAAGGTGGTGGGTGTGTCAAGATTCGGTTGCAATATAGCATGAGTGGCAGCCGTGGGCAAGCGCGCCGGTGGCCGTCTGCCAGCGTCAAAAGGCCCGGCTTCCGTGGCCGTCTGAAAAGACGGGGCCGGAAGCCGGGCAACGGCGCTTTGTCGCCCGGGGCGACGAGCGGGCCTAGCTCTGATCGGACGCGCCGGCCGGCACGCCTTGTTCCGCGTGTTGCCGGGCCTCGCGCGCCCGCTTCAACTCGCTGCCGGTCAGCACATTGCGATTGACCTCGCCGCCGTTCTGGCGGATTTGCACGGGTACGATGGTGACCACGACCCGCTCCAGTCCGGACAGGGCGACGTTTAGGATGAGCGAGCTGTTCTGGTGCAGGGCCTGCGTCAGCAGTGAGTCCATCGACAAATGGCCCATGACGACGTGGACGATGGCGTTGGGGTTGTCCTTCAGCAGGCCCATGACGTACTCGCGGATGGGCGCGACGAGGTGGCGGTAGGGCGACGGGATAATGACCAGTTCGCCCTCATGGATGTACTTGTCCCAGCGCGCCTGTGTGGCCATCGCCTTGTCGTGGTTGACGCCGACGTGGATGGCGTGCCACGGGTTGCCCATCGACTTGGCGAAGTTGACCATTTGCAGCGTACCCATGTGGACGCCGTCGATCAGCAGCACGGTGATCACGCGATCCGTCTCTACCAACTCGTGGCTGTTGGTCATGCTGAGGACGTGGGAAACGTCTTTATAATGGTGGTGGATGCGGAAGAAGATGAACACCAACGTCGGGATCAGGAGCAGGATGAACCACGCCCCGGAGGTGAACTTGGTGATGGCGAAGATGAGCATGACCACGAAGGTGCAGACCGCGCCGACGGCGCTGACGGCCATGTGGATGCGCCAATGGGGGTCATACTCCAGCGTGGTTTCCAGCCCCTTGACGACCTCGCCGGGCTTGAGCTTGCTGATCTTGCGCAGGCGCACGACCATGCCCGTCTGTGAGACGCTGAAGCTCAGGAAGACGCCGATAGCGTAGAGCGGGATCAGCGCCGTCGTGCTGGCTCGCAGCAGCACGACCAGCATGCCGGCGGCCATGGCCAGGGCCATGATGCCCCAGGAGAAGACAAGACGGCCGCCGCGATAGGTCAACTGGCGCGGCAGGAAGCCGTCGCCGGCGTGCAGCGCCGCCAGCCGGGGGAAGTCGGCGTAGCTGGTGTTGGCCGCCATCAGCAAGACCAGCGCCGTGCCGGCGATGACCAGCAGGTAGCCGATGCTGCCGTTGCCGAAGACGGTGCGGGCCAGTTGCGAGATGATCGTCTCCTGGTGCGAAGGCACGGCCTGGATGTGGCGCGACAGAAAGGTGATGCCCAGGAAGAGGGTGATCAGCACCGTGCTCATGACTACCAGCGTGCGCGCGGCGTTGCGGCTGCGCGGCTCCTTGAAGGCCGTGATGCCGTTGGAGATGGCTTCAATGCCGGTCAGGGCCGTGGAACCGCTGGAGAAGGCCCGCAGAATCAGAAACAGCCCCAGCGGCGCGAGCGACTGGGTAGCCATCTCTTCGACGCCGCTCACGGTGGGCAGTGTGCCCGTGGCCCAGCGGTAGAAACCGATGCCCAGGGTCAGGAACATCATCCCCAGGAAGAAATAGGTCGGAATGGCAAAGATGGCGCCGCTCTCGCGCACGCCGCGCAGGTTGACGAGCGTCATGACGGCAATGACGCCGACGGCGATAGCGACGCGGAGGGGCGCGAGACCGGGAAAGGCCGAGACTATCTGGGCCACGCCGGAGGAGATGGACACGGCTACGGTCAAAATATAGTCGGTCAACAGGGCCGCGCCGGCGATCTGCGCGGCGACTTCGCCCAGATTGTCGCGGGCGACGATGTAAGCGCCGCCGCCGTTGGGGTAGGCGAAGATCGTCTGCCGATAGGAGACGGTGACGATGACCAGCAGGATGGCGATGGCGATGGCGATGGGCACGGACAGCCAGAAGGCCGCCGCCCCGGCCAGGGCCAGGATGACCAGGATTTCCTCGGTGGCGTAGGCCGTGGAGGAGATGGCGTCGGAGGCGAAGACGGCCAGGCCGACCTTCTTGCTGACGACCTGATGGGCCAGGGTGCGCGTTTCCAGCGGCCGGCCAATGAGCAGGTTGGATAAATTGAGGCGCTTGCGCGCCGTTGTGGGCGGAGGTGTTGTGTCCATAAGAACTAAAGAACTACCTTGTTGAATTGGGGGCCGCAGTGGTTTGGTGCGAAGACTAGACTCCCAGGGGGCGAGGCTGCCAGATGGCGGCGCGGTCGTCGTCCAGCGTGAACAGCGGCCGGCGCAGCGCCCGCCGCAGATACCACAGCCGCGCGGCGGCGACGAACGACAACGCGCCGCCCGGCGCGGGGGCAAAGACAGCCGCGGCGTCGGCCTGTTCGCAGGCGCTCAGCAGGCCGCCGATGGGATCGGCGCACTGGAAGGTGGTCACCGTCAGGGGAATACCGTAGCTCTCGACGGTATCGGCGTACTGCCGCAGCGCTGCCATGCGCGCCAGCGGCAAGAGCGTCTCGTCCGGCTCCGCGCCGAGCGACTGAATGTGGCTGGCGGGGGTCATCTCGACAAGGAGGATGGCCGCGCCGGACTCGCGGGCCATGGCCGCGGCCAGGTGTAGCGCTTGCATTGTCCAGGTCGGCTCGCCAGTGACCACAAGGATGGGTGATGTCATGCTGTGCTCCTCGTGGGGTCATTGTCGGGGCCGCGCCGTTGTCCGTGGCGCGGCCCTACCTGGTGACAGACTCCACTAGATGACAGTGTACGCCGGCGGCCGTCAAGAACGTGTCAGGCGACACGGGCCGGGGCGTAAGGAATGTGTAAAGACGGGGCAGCCAGTGCTGACGTGGGCGGCTAAGCAGTGTCGATGAAGCGATAGCCCACGCCCGGCTCGTTGAGGATGTAGCGGACGTTGGCGGCCGGGTTCTCGCGCAGCTTCTTGCGGATTTGATTGACATAAATCCGCACGTAGTGGGTCATGTCGGCGTATTCCGGCCCCCAGACGGCGCTGAGGATGGCCGGATGGGTCATGATCTTGCCGGGGTGGGTGGCCAGCAGGCGGAGGATGTCGTATTCCTGCGGCGTGAAGTGGACTTCCTCGCCCGCGACCGTCACGCGGCGGTTGGCCAGGTCGATGGCCAGCGCGCCAACGCGGATGACGCTGTCCGGCGGCGCGCCCGGCTCGGCCACGGCCCGGCGGACGACCGCCTGAATGCGCGCGCGCAGTTCTTCCATGCCGAACGGCTTGGTCAGGTAGTCGTCGGCCCCGGCGTCGAGGGCCTGCACCTTGGTGCGCTCGTCGCCGCGGACGGACAGCATGATGATGGGCACGCGGCTCCACTCGCGCAGGCGGCGACAGACCTCCAGCCCGTCCGGCCCCTGGCCGAGGTGAATGTCGAGGACGACCAGTTCGGGCCGGCGTTGGGCCACCAGGGTCAGCGCCTCGTTGCCGTCGGCCGCGGCCAGAACGTCATAGCCGTAGCCTTTCAGGCCGGTGGTCAGCAGCTTGCGGATCTGCGGTTCGTCGTCCACGATGAGGATCATCATGGCGCGCCCTCCGTCTGGGGCAGCCGGATGACGAACGTCGCCCCGCCGCCAGGCGTATCAGCGACGGTCAGCGCGCCGTCGTGGACAGCGACGATGCCGTGGGCGATGGCCAGGCCCAGCCCGACGCCGCCCATCACCGAGCGGCCGTCGCGCGACTGGTAGAACGGCTCCATGATGCGTTCGCGCTCCTCGGCTGGGATGGTTGGACCATGGTTGACAACCTCCAGGCGGATGCTGCCCGCCTCGGCTCGGCCGCGAATGACGACCCGTTGCCCGTCCGGCTCGTGGCGTAGGGCGTTATCGACGAGGTTGCCCAGCGCCTGACGCAGCAGGCCGAAGTCGCAGCGCACCAGGGGCAGGTCGTCGGGGAAGTCCAGACGGATGCGCTCGACGCCCTCGCGGCGGTAAACGCCGGCGGCGACATCGCCGGCGATCTCCTCCAGTGAGTTCCAGTCCTCGTTGAGGACGACCGCCCCGGCCTGCAGGCGGGACATGTCCAGCAGGTTGCCCACGAGGCGGTCAAGGGCGTCGGCGCTGGCCTCGATGGCCTGCACCATCTCGCCCTTCTCCTCGGCCGACAGACGCGCGGCCAGATCGGCATCGCCGAGGTTGGCGGCCGAGGTCTTGATGATGGTGATGGGCGTGCGCAGGTCGTGGGAGACAGCCCGCAGCAGGGCCGTCTTCAGCCGGTCGGCCTCGCCCAGGACGCGGCTGCGTTCGGCCTGCGCCGTCAGATCGACGCGCTGGAGGGCCAGGGCGGCCTGGCCGGCGCAGGCGACCAGCAGCCGGTGCTCGCTGGCCGAGGGCGCGCGCGCAAAGACGGCGCGCAGCGTGCCATAGATGGCCTCGCCGGCCTGGAGTAGAACGAAGACGACGTCGCCGCTGGGGTGGCTCTCGGCCGGCGAGGCGGCCGGAGCGGGCAGGAGTTCGACCTCGACCGCGCCCATTTCCTCGACAGCTACGCGGCGCAACTCGGCGCGAATGGCGGCCACGTCGGTCAGCGGGTTGAGGGCGCTGGTCAGGCGGTAGAGGATGTCCTGCTGGCGGGCGTTGAGGCCGGCGGCCTCGGCCTGGCGACGGGCGTAGTCAGTCAGCCGGCCGGCGATGACGGCCGCGGTCAGGAAGACGAGCAGATCGAGCAGTTCGCGCGAGTCCTCGACGGCTAGGGTGTAGTAGGGACGCACGAGGAAGTAGTTGAAGGCGAAGAAGCTGAGCACGGCGGCCAATACCGACGGGCCGGTGCGGAAGCGGACGGCAACGATGAGCGTCACCAGCATGTAGAGCAGCGACTCGTTGGCGATGGTCAGCCGTTCGCGCAGGGGCCACAGGGCCAGAGTGGTGGCGACGACGAGGGCGGCGGCGGCGAGATACTCGCCGGCGGCGCGCAGGAGGGCGGCGCGGCGGTCGAAGCTGGTGGTGGAGCGCAGGGTGACGGTCATAGATCGCGTGGCGGGCGACAGCCGGCCGCGCCGCCACGCTGTCACTATAGCGCCGCCGCCCGCGACGGGCAATAACGCCACCGTACCCGGCACGTTCCCCGGCATCGCCCGTCGCCCCCCAAAGAAAGTGCGACGCATTGGCAGGGCTGGCCATCTGGCCGTCGTCCGATCGTCCGTCGTCCCTCAAGAAGGTGCGTCGCACTCCAGAAAGTGCGACGCACCGGTGGCTGTGGCCTAAGCCGGCTGTAGCGCCCGCGCCCGGCCGCCGCCACGAAAGTGGAAGAAGCTCAACCCCGCCAGAGCGACCGCGCCGAGAATGGCCCCGGTCAGAATTAGCGGCTCATCGGCGTAGCGCGCGATGATGCCGACGTAGGCATAGATGAACACCAGAGGGATCACCACCTCGCGGTTGAAGCCGCGGTAGAGGAGAAAGGCCAATCCCGTGCCGACGAGCAGCATGATCAGCCCCCACACCTCGCGGCTCAGACCGAAGCCGTCCCATCTGGCGGCAATGAGCGCCGAAGCGACGTTAGCCACCGTGGCGACGCACAGCCAGGCCAGATAGACCGTGACGCCGATCTGGAAGGCGCGCTCCCACGCGCCGACCCGCACCTCGCCGACGCGCAGCTTGCGGTAGACCATCACCGCGGTGTAGAGCACCGGGATGATGATCACCACGGTGGCGACGAAGGCCTGCATGCCGAAGACCCACACCCAGACGGCATTGAGAACCATGTTGACGATCATCCACGGCGCGGCGGTGCGGAAGCGCGGGTTGTCGCGGTGGGCGGGCAGGGCCTGGTAGATGGCCCAGCCGACAATGGCGGCGTAGATGACCGGCCAGATGGTCGTGAAGACGTAGGTGGCCGGGAAGAAGTAGTTGGTGCTGTCGAAGGTGCTATTGGCGATGTCGCCCGTGTCCATGTTGGTCGTGAAGGCCAGGACGTTGGCGGCGATGGTCGCGCCGATGACGAAGACGAGAGTAATGATCGAGATGCTGCGATTATCCTTGGTCATGCTATCCGCTCCTGCCGCTGTGCGGCTTGTTATCGTCCACATCATAGCGCAGCGGGTCGCTATTGTCAAGTATTTGTCCATATATAATCCATTATCGCGAAAACGTAACCGGCTTCGGCCGCCGCCACATCGGCCCGGAAGTTTGGCTGCCGGCCGCCAATGGCCTATACTTCTCCCGGTCGCGCCCACCGCAGGCCCGCTGCCCAAACCCAGCGCCGGGGCGCGCCGGAGGGATAGTCCATGGCTCATATCGTTCACATCGGCTTTCAGCCCCTCGACCGCGATTACGAGAACCGGATGGGCGACTTCATCCGCGTGCCCGTCGATTCGGCGCTGCTGTTGGCCGACCACGGCATCCGCGGCGACCGCAAGGCCGGCCACAACCCGGAGCGACAGGTCAACCTCCTCGCGCGCGAATGGCTGGCGGCGCGGGCGCGGGAAGGCTACCGCGCCGGGCCGGGCCAGTTCGGCGAGCAGATCGTCGTCGGCGGCCTGGCCGTGGAGACCTTGCCGCCGGGGACGCTGCTGGCCCTCGGCGAGGAAGCCATCCTCGCCATTACCAAGGCGCGCACCGGCTGCGACCGGCTGGCGGCGGCCCAGGGCAAGTCGATTGCCGGGCTGGGGCCGATTGGTGTGCTGGCCCGGGTCGTCAACGGTGGGCGCATCTACGTCGGCGATGCCGTGCGCGTCCTTCAACCGGCCGAGGCGCTGCTGGGCGGGTGAGCACTGGCGCGTGGGCCACTCTCTGCGCGGGCAACAACGCCCGTTGGTGCGATGCCGTCGGCCGCGCCCACGGCCGGCCGGGCGAGTTTCGCCCGGCGCTGTGGCTCAACCGCGCTGCCATGCCGCCCTATTATCCCAACGCCGTCACCCTGACGCCGGATGAGACGGCCGCCCAACTGACCGCGGCCCACGAACTGGCACACACGCGGCCGGCCTGCTCCGTTAAGGACAGCTTCGCCGTGCTCGACCTGCGCCCCCTCGGCTTCGATGTGCTCTTCGACGCGACCTGGCTCTGGCGCGCGGCGGACACGCCCGCACCGGCGGCCATGGGACTGGTCTGGTCGGCTGTGGCCGATGCCGCGGGGCTGGCCCACTGGGAAGCGGCCTGGGCCGGGCACGACGAGCCGCCGGCCGAGAACGAACGCATCTTCCCGCCGGCGCTGCTAGACGAGCCAGGCGTCGCCTTTCTGGCCGGGACGCGCCGCGGCGGCATCGTCGCTGTGGCCGTTGCCAATGAGACGGGCGCGGTGGTCGGCCTTTCCAACGTCTATGCGACCGACGGCGACACCGAGGTGGCCTACGCCGGCGCTCTTCCCCTGGCCGCGCGACTGTTCCCCGGCCGGGCGCTGGTCGGCTATGAGCGCGGCGACGAGCTGGCGGCGGCGCGCCGTGTGGGCTTTGCGCCGGTTGGGCCGCTGCGCGTCTGGGCGCGCTGAGCGGCGGGCGGTTACGCGCTGCATCTAGAAACAATTTCCGGCCCCGCTCCGACTGTGCTATGCTGAGAGACATGACCACCCCACCTGACCCCCAATTTCGTCCGCCACACCCCGACGACGCCGACGCGCTGCTGGCCCTGCGCCAGGCGTGCGCCGCGGCCGACGGCCACGATCCCTTCTCGGCGAGCGACCAACTGCCCACGCGCGACGAACTGGCCGACCAACTCCGCGCCGCCGCGCCGGAGCGTTACCCGCTGCTGACGTTCCAGAATCAGGTGATCGCCTATGGCCGTATCGCTGACTGGACAGAGGCCGACGGCACGCGCGTCTGGCTCCATTGCGGCTGGGTGTCGCCGGCATGGCGGGGCAAGGGCGTGGGCACGACCCTGCTGCGCGAGCTGGAGAGCCGCATCCGCCGTTTGGCCGCGGCCGGGGGCGACGGCCGCTGGGAGTTCGCCGCCAACGCCAGCAGCACCGAGCCGGAGGCAACGCGGCTGCTGCTCGATCATGGCTACCACGTCGCCTACACCGTGATCGAATTGCGGCTGGACTGGAGCGCGTTTGAGGCGCTGCCGGGGCGCTCGTTCTGGCCGGCGGGCTTCACGACACGGTCGGCGACGCCCGACGATACGCCGGCCATCGCGCGCAGCATCGACGCGGCCTACCGGCACGAGTATGCCGGCGACCGCTACCGCGAGGTGATGGACGTGGCCGCCTACGCCGCCGAACTGTGCGGCGCGCCCTACGATCTCTCGCTGCTGCAAGTGGCCTGGGCCGGCGACGAGGTCGCCGGGCAGGTCATCCCGCTCATCGAGCACGGCTGGGCGGAGATTTACGAGGTCAGCGTGCCCCCGGCCTACCGCCGGCGCGGTCTGGCGCGGGCGCTACTGACGCGCGCGCTGGCGGAGCTGCGCCGGCGCGGCATGGCCGAGGTGCGCATCGGCACAGTGTTGGAGTTCCCCACTCAGGCTGTTGCCCTCTACCGCAGTCTCGGCTTCCAGCCGGTGAAGACCTTCCCGCGCTACCGCAAACCGACCGATGTCGCCTAGCGCCCCGTCGTCCGACGCCCCGCGCGGGGACGCGGAAGCGCTTATTGCCGGGCTGGCGGCCGCCTTTGGCGCGCTGCCGCAGGTGGCCGCCGTCGCTTTGGGCGGTTCGCGGGCCGGCGGCGCGGCCGATGACACTTCCGACATCGACCTGTACATCTATACCCGCGCCGATGTACCCCTGTCCGTCCGGCAGGCCATTGCCGCCGCAGCCGGCGGCGTCGCCCGCGCCGACTGGGCCGCCGACTACTGGGGGCCGGCCGATCAGTTCATCAGCGCGACGACGGGCCACGAGATCGACCTGGTCTATTTCGACGCGGCCTGGATGGAGGCGCAACTGCGGCGGGTGCTGATCGACCACGCGCCCAGCCTCGG
>JAIBAS010000380.1 GCA_019695075.1 Promineifilum sp.
CGCCGACGGCCACCCAACTGCCGCCGACGCAACCGCCGCCCGCGACCGAGCCGCCGCAGCCAACCGACGAGCCGGAACCCCCGACCGAGGAGCCGCCAACGCCCGTGCCGCCGGAGGAGCCGCCGACGCCGGTGCCGTAGGCCAAGCCTTTTGGACGCATCATGATCACGAAAAAGCAGAGCAGCGTGACCATCTGGGTTGGGCTGCCGGGCGTTGCCGCGCTGGTGATTCTGGCGGTTGGGACATTCCTGGCGTCTTGTGGACGCAATGGTGGTGAGCAAGCCAGCGATCAATCCGCGTCGCCTACCGCAGCCGTAGTTCTAAACGCCGCGGGCGTAGCCGCAACAGCGCCGGCTGGAACCACCATTTCAGTTGCCAGGACGACCGTAGGCGATGGACACATCTTCGATCCGCGCGGCATTGCCGTAGATGCCCAGGGTCATTTCTACGTCGTTGACGCCGACAACAACCGGGTGCAGAAGTTCACCGCCGATGGCGTCTTCCTAACGCAATGGGGCGGCCAGGGTAGCGGCGAGGGGCAGTTCAATTCACCGGCGGGCATCGCCGTATCTGGCGACGGGACGGTTTACGTGACCGATGTGGTCAACTACCGCATCCAGCGGTTCACCGCCGACGGGGCTTTCCTGAACCAGTGGGGTCGCGCAGGTACTGGCGAGGGGCAATTCTATTCACCGGTGGGTATTGCTGTTGCTGGCGACGGGACGGTCTATGTAGTGGACGCGGACAACTATCGCGTCCAGCAGTTCACCGCTGCTGGGGCCTTCCTGAACCAGTGGGGCAGCTGGGGTAGTGGCGAGGGGGAGTTCAAAAGTCCGACAGGCGTCACCGTAGCCGGCGACGGGACGGTCTATGTGCTGGAAGTGGATCGCATTCAGCACTTCGCCGCCGATGGAGCCTTCCTGAACCAGTGGGGCAGCCTGGGCAGCGGCGAGGGACAGATCCAGTACCCGGATGGCCTCGCCGTGGCCAGCGACGGGACAGTCTATGTGGCGGACACGAGCAATAATCGTGTCCAGCAGATCTCTGCCAACGGAGATTTTCTGAACCAGTGGGGGGGCTGGGGCAATGGCGCGGGGCAGTTCATAAGGCCGACCGGCATCACCGTAGCCAGCGACGGAACGGTCTATGTGACGGATTTGTCACGCGTTCAGCGGTTCAGCGCCGACGGGGAATTCCTTGATGGATGGGGATCCTCAGGCAATGGGCTTGGCGAGTTTACCTATCCGGTGGACGTGGCTGTGGCTGGCGACGGAACGGTCTATGTGGTGGACATGGGTAATAACCGTATCCAGCACTTCACTTCCGGCGGCGTCTTTCTGAACTATTGGGGTAGGGATGTCACAAGCGAGGGGCGATTCCCTGGGCAAGAGGGCATCGCTGTCGCTGACGATGGGACAGTCTATGTAGTGGACGTGGACAACCATCTCATCCAGCAGTTCACGGCTGACGGGACCTTCATAAACCAGTGGGGCGGCGAGGGGAGTGGGGAGGGGCAGTTCAACCGCCCGGCGGGCCTTGCCGTGGCCAGCGACGGGACGCTATACGTGGCGGACTCTTGGAACCATCGCGTCCAACAGTTCAATGCCCCTGAGGAGTTTGTGATCCGATTGGGCAGCTGGGGCAGTGCCGGCACTGACGAGGGGCAGTTGCGATTCCCGGAAGGCATCGCCGTGGCCGGCGATGAGACGGTCTATGTGGCGGACTCTTGGAACAATCGCGTCCAGCACTTCACCTCTGATGGAGGCTTTTTGCGCCAATGGGGCAGCTGGGGCAGTAGTGATGGGCAGTTCTTGGGACCGCAGGGCATTGCTGTGACTGGCGGCGGAACGGTTTATGTGGTGGACAAGTACAACTATCGCATCCAGCATTTCACCGCCAGTGGGGAGTTCCTGAACGCCTGGGGCGGCAAGGGCAGCGGCGAAGGGCAGTTCAATGAGCCAGTGGGCATCGCCGTGGGTAGCGACGGCACGGTCTACGTGGCCGACACGGGCAACCATCGCATCCAGCTCTTCACCCCCGACGGCGAGTTCATCGCCTGGTGGGGGCGCGAAGACTAAACGGTTGAACGAAAATTCCGCTGTCCTCTGCTATAATAGCCCTATGTCGATGGACACGACCCAAGCCGTACGCATCAAAACAGTTGTCGCGCAGGATGGCGTTATCCACCTGTTTGGCCCGTTTCGCGCCGGCGAAACCGTGGAAGTCATCGTTCTGAACGAGCCGGCCCCGGCCGAAGAAGAACGCTACCCATTGCGTGGCTCTCCTTACACATATGTTGATCCCTTTGCCGGCGTAGCTGATGATGAGTGGGATGCCCTTAAATGATCGTGCTGGACACACACATCTGGGTCTGGTGGGTTCAGGGGGATGAGAGACTCACCACAACATAGCGGCAGACGATTGAGGAGAATGAATCAGCTACATTAGGAGTCAGTGCCATTTCCTGTTGGGAAGTGGCCAAATTAGTGGAACGTGGTCGCCTCAACCTGCCTGTGCCTCTGGCCCAGTGGTTTACGCAAGCACTCAGCTATCCGGGAATACAGTTGTTGCCCATCACCCCGGCGATTGCGATTGCCTCGACGACACTGCCAGGTTCATTCCATCGCGACCCGGCCGATCAGCTGATCGTGGCCACGGCCCGAACCTGCCAGTGCCGTCTCGTGACCGCCGACGAACGGATTCTTGCTTATACGCATGTAGATACAGTCGCCTAAGCTACTAGAAACCGAGTTTCTCAGAAGAAACTCGGTTTCTAGACTAATTCACCAACGCATCCAACCGCTCGATCAAGTCCTCCAGCACCCCAAACGCCGTCTCCACCGGCGCGGGCGTGGCCAGATCGACGCCGGCGTCGCGTAGGGCGTCCAGTGGGTAGCGCGAGCCGCCGGCCTTCAGGAAGCCCAAATACGCCTCGGCCGCCGCCGGCCCGCCGCTCAGCACCCGCTGCGCCAGGGCGTTGGCTCCGCTGATGCCCGTGGCGTACTGGAAGACGTAGTAGTCGGCGTAGAGGTGGCCAAACGTCGCCCAGCGGATGCCGTCGCGCGGCCGGTCGAGCACGGCGGCGTCGCCGTAGCTCGCGGCGAACAGGTCGGCCAGATAGTCGTTCATCGCGTCGGCCGTCAGCCCCTCGCCCCGCTCCACGCGCCGGTGCATCTCCAGCTCGAACATGGCCAGCGTCGGCATGATCAGGAAGTAGCGGTGGAAGTTGGCCATCGCTTCCTCGATGACGCCGATCTTCAGGTCGCGGTCGATGTCCTGATCGAGCAAGTAGGCGCGCAGCATGGCCTGGTTGAAGTTGGAGGCCACCTCGGCGGCGAAGAGGGAGTAGTTGGCGTAGATGTGGGGCTGATTCTCCCACGTGAACCAGGAGTGCATCGAGTGGCCCAGTTCGTGGGCCAGCGTGCCCATGCTCAGCGGGCTATCGTCGTAGCTCATGACGATGAACGGGTGCATCCCCTGGCAGCCGGCCGAGAACGCGCCGGCCGTCTTGCCCTGGTTGGGGTAGACATCGACCCAGCGCTCCTCCAGGCAGCCGCGCCGCAGCGTGTGGGTGTACTCCTCGCCCAGCGGGGCCAGCGCCGCCGTGATCCACTCGACGGCCTGCTCATAGGGCACGCGCGCCGGCTGGTTGGTCAGCGGGGCCCAGATGTCATAGGTGTAGAGCTTGTCCACGCCCAACGCCCGGCGGCGCACGTCCCAATAGCGCTGCCAGACGCCGCGATGACGGCTGAAGGTGTCGATGAGGTTGTGGAAGACCTCTTCGGGGATGTTGTCGCCGTAGAGGGCCATCGCCAGCGTGGACGGGTAGCGGCGGACGCGCATCTGCAAGACGTTCTGCTTGATCGACGCGGCCAGGTTGGCGGCCAGGGTGTTGCGGTAGGCGTAGTGCTGGTCGTGGTAGCTCTCCCAGGCGGAGCGACGCAGCGTGCGGTCGGCCGAACTGCGCAGGCCGTCGATGCTGCTGGGGCTGACGGGGTAGCTGTTGCCGGCGCTATCGACCGCCGGGGCATACTGGAAATCGCTGTCGGTCAGCTTGGAGTGGACGTCCGACGGCCCCTGGAAGGCGTCGGCGGCCAGGCCCATGACTTCCTCCACTTCGGGCGAACGGACGTGATCCTGGCGGCGGAAGAGGGTGTCGAAGTAGTGGTCGTAGACGGCCAGCCGCGGCTCGGCGGCCAGCCACGCGTTCAGCTGCTCGCGGCCGATGGCCAGCAGCTCCGGCTCCACGAACGACAGCGCGCCCATCAGCCGGCCGAGCACGCCCATACCGCGGCCGACGCGGGCCGTGGCCGCCTGGTCGGTTGTCTCCACCGCCTGGCCCATGTAGGCGTAGACGATGACCATCTCGGCGCGCTGGCTGAGCTTGTCGCGCTCGCGCAAGGCGGCCAGCAGTTCCTTCGGGCCGGACGACAGGCTACCCTGGCGGGCGGCGAAGCGATCGACCTCGGCGCTCAGCGCCTCCAGATCGGCCGCCCACGCGTCGGGGTCGGTATAGACGCTGGCGTCGTTCCAAGTGTGGCGGGGGTCGATCTCGTTGCGGGTGGGGAGGTGGGTAACGGCCATTGGGGGGCAACTCCTTATAGGTGATGTGCGAGGGATCGTAGCGCGCGATGGGGTTTTGGCAAGAGGGGCTTCTCTCCTAACCGACAAATGCTTTAATATCGTGCGGTCTGCGGCTCAGCTTTTCTTACGCCGGATCGATCCATCGCAACTCCGGTTGCCGCGCCGGCACGTAGTCGCGGTCTTTCCACGGCGTGAAGCGCAGGAACAGGCGCATCAGTGACCAGCCAACGCGAACGACGATGGGGTAGTTGAGCAGGTAGGCCAGCCGCGCCAGTTGCGTGCGGATGTGGAGTTGCTTGAACAGCGGATGGGCCAGCAGCCGCTCGCGGTAGCCGGCGAAGCTGAAGTCGTCGCGGGTGAAGGCGTCGATGATGGCGTCGGCGGCCGGCTCGCCGTAGCCCAGGGCGAAGGAGATGCCCTCGCCCATCAGCGGGTCGGCCCCGGCGGCGTCGCCCACCAGGATGACGCGCGGCTGCGCGAAGCGGCCGTCGCTGCTCCACCAGCGGATGGGGTGGCCCTTTAGCTCGTAGTCGTCCAGGTCGCGCCCGCGCTCGGCCATCGACTCGCCCAGGACTTCCTTGAGGTCGGCCTTCGGCTTGCGCGGCACCGCGCGGCTGTCGAAGACGCCGCGGTTCATGTAGGGTTGCCCCTTGACGTAGCTGGGGAAGTCCCAGTAGTAGCCTTGCAGGTCGTCGTCCATCGGCGTGAAGTCAAAGACGGCAATGCCATCGTGGAACTCCGGCAGGCTGTTCGGGTCTTCGGGCGTCAGCACCTCCACCAGCCGGGCCACGCGCGAATCGTCCTCCCACTTCAGCTTGCGGCGCACGAAGCTGCGCGAGCCGTCGGCGGCGACGAGGACTTTGGCGTGGAAGACGGCCCGCTCGGTGACGACCTCGACGTACTCCTCGTGCGGCGTTATGGCGGTGACGCCCTCGCCCTGGCGCACGGTCACGCCCAGTTGCTCGGCCGTCTTCACCAGCCAGTGGTCGAACTCGTCGCGGCGGACGATGCGAAAGACGGGATTGCCGTAGAACGAGTAGCTCTTGTTGCGGTAGAGCAGGCGTACCTCGTTGACCGGGAAGTTGCGCGGCTCCAGGGCCAGGCCCAGGTTGGCCAGGATGTTCTGGCCGATGTGGGTCAGGCCGCCGCCGCAAAGCTTCTCGCGGGGGTGGACGGCCTTATCGACGACGACGACGCGCCCGGCCCAGGCCGGGTCGCGCCGCACCAGGTGCAGGGCGGTGGAGATGCCGGACGGGCCGGAGCCGACGATGAGAACGTCTACAAGTTCGGGTGCGGACATAGGCGACTGCGTGGCCCTCCTAACGGGCGATGACGGGCATGATAAACGACTGGTTCATACGGACGGCGTTGGCTGTCGTGGCGTCGGCCGCGGCGGCGGGCGCTTCGACGTTGCCGGCGGCGTCGATGGCCTGGGCGCGAAACTCGTAGACCGTCGTCGCGTTCGGCGGCCGGAAGTTAGCCGCAGTGAGGCGCGTGTCGCTCAGCCAGCGCGTCCAGCTGCCGCCGACGGGGCGCACGTCGATGTGGTAGCGGTCGACGCCGGCGGTGGCGTCGCTGCCGGCCCAGGCCACGCGGTAGAACCCCGCGCCGGGCACGAAGTAGAGCGGCCGGGCGACGGCCGACTGTGGCGCGGTGGCGTCCAGCCCGAAGCGCGTCGGCTGGCTGGAGATGAGCGGCGCGCTCTCCCGCGACAGCAGCACGCGCCAGTAGAGCGCGGCGTAGTCGCGGTCGAAGAGGTGGCTATGGGTCGTCGTGACGCCCCACCAACTCTGGTTGACCAGCACGTTCAGGAACGTCGGGTCGGTGGCCACCTGGAGCGTGGTGAATTGCACCGTCTCCGGGTTGGCCACCTGCCAAGTGAAGCTGACGGCGCGCTCTTTGCGCCAGAGGTTGGCCGCCGGATCGACGTTGGTGGCCGTTGGCGGCGGGGGCGGCGGCGGCCCGCCCAGCAGTAGCAGGCGGATAGCGTCGAACCAGACGCCGAAGCCGCTGTCGCGCGTCAGGTTGGTCAGGCGGATGACGTTGCTGTTGCCCTGGTTCAGGTTGAATTCGCCCAGCGTGACCCACAGGCCGACGTTGGCCTGCTGGCTGATGGTGCGCGTCGTCGTGCCGTCGGCCGAACGGATGGTGTAGATGGCGCTGCCGGTCTCGTTGCGGCCGGTGTGGCAGTAGGGAATGAAGACGTCGATGCGGTAGCGCCCGGCGGCGGGTACATCCGGCCGCCACTCGCCCCAGACCTGGCTATCGGCGGCGCTGCTGACCGACCAGCTATACCAGGCGTGGTTGTTGAAGCCGCACAGGTAGGGCGGCACAAACCACTCGCCGGTGGTGCTGCGCGTGAAGGCGGACGTGTTCTCGTCGGCATAGAGGAAGGGGTCTTCCAGGCCGATGCGGTCGGCGATCTGGTCGCGCAGCCAGGGGATGAGCAGGTGGGCCTGGTCGCCGGGACAGACGGTCGTGCCGTAGACATCGCGGTGGCCCATCAGGTGGGGCAGGCCCCAGTTGATGTTGGGCAGGGTGTCGCTGGCGTCGAAGATGTTGATGTCGCGCTGGTCGGCCTTCCACGACAGCAGTTCGACGAGCGAGTTGAGCATTGGCTCCGGCGGGCGGATGCCGGGCGGCGACTGGTTGGGCGCGGTGAACGTGCCCAGCAGCGCCGCGGCCATGCTGCCCTTGTTGGCCCCGCTGGCGTGGGTGCCCACGACGTCATCGCCGCCGTTGTGGCCTTCGTAGATGACGCCGTTGGGGTCGATCAGGTAGTTGTAGCCGATGTCGCCCCAACCGCGGGTGTAGGTGTGGAAGTTCCAGATGGCGCGGACGACGGCCGGCCAGTCGGTGCTGCTGTTGCTGGAGACGGTATGGTGGACAATGAGATGGCTGACCGGGTAGTGCTCCAGGCCGTCGGTGTAATCGCAGTCGGCGTGAGTACACCAGACGTCACGGCTGACGACGAACGGCTTAGGGTAGCCATCGACGCTCTCCGGCAGGACGCCCTGCTGCTCGTCCATCTGCTGCTGCAAGTCGATCAGTTCGTCGGCCGTCGGCCCGCCGGTGGTGTCGATGAAGGTCAGCCGCAACTGCTGGAGCGACGGCGTGCCCTCGAAGCTCTCGCCGGTGGCCTCGTTGACGCTGTTGAAGATGACCTGCACCTGGACGTAGCGGTGGGTCAGGCCAGCGGCGGGCACGAGAACCATCTCGCCGACGATCTCGGCCTCGCCCGGCTCCATCCAGTCGTAGTTGGCGTGGACGGCCAGCCACTCGCCCCAGGCGCGGCCGTCGGCGCTGGTGCGGACACGCAGCTCGATGGCCTCGCCCACGTCGCCCGTCCACTGGGGCACGACGGCGTTGAAGGGGATGGGCGCTTCGATGGTTTGACTGGTGAAGGTGGCCGCCAGGCTGTCGGGCGAGGTGGGTAGCAGCGATTCGCCCAACAGGGTCGTGTCCTTGGCCGCGGCGGGAGCCAGTTCGGCGGCGCTGAGGACGAGGTCGGCCATGGGGTCGCGGGTAGGGTCGGACTGTCGAGCGGAGGCCGTGGCCACCGTCGCTGCCAGCAACACCGCCACCAGGCCAAGGAAGTATCGTGTGAATGTTCTCATGGCATCAGAGCGCAGCCGCCGCCGGTATGCGGGCGGCTCGCTACCTCGGCGACATTCTAACACTGGGGGGCGGGGATGTGCAATGGGGGGATGGGGGATAGGGGATAGGGATTAGGGGCTAGGGAAGAGCGCTCTTCCCTAGCCCCTAGCCCCTAACCCCTATTCGCTAGTCCTCCTCTTCCTCGCTGTTGCCGGAGGCCAGCCGCTCGCGCGGCTTATGCACCTCGATGGAGCCGACGCCCAGCGGCTGCCACTTCTGGGCGATCTCGCCGCTGCGCAGGCGGTGCTCGCCGCCGCCACGGGCGTGGGTGTCGCTGAAGCCCTCCGGCTCGATGGTCATGCGCTGCCCTTCCAGCAAGCCCAGGACGCCCTCTTGCCCCGGCTCCGGCCGGGGGGCAATGAGCGATTCCAGATGGGCGATCTCATGCGGATCGTAGTCGAGCGGCTCGGTGTAAGTGGTGATGAAGCCCTCGAAGTTGCGCAGGACGACCTTGCCGGGGGCCTGGCTGACGACGTAATTGGGCATGACCGGGATCTTGCCGCCGCCGCCGGGGGCATCGACGACGTACTGGGGCACGGCGTAGCCGCTGGTGTGGCCGCGCAGGCCCTCGATGATCTCGATGCCCTTGCTGACCGTCGTGCGCAAGTGGCCGGAACCCTCCACCAGGTCGCACTGGTAGAGGTAGTAGGGACGCACGCGAATCTTGACCAGGTCATGCACCAGCTTGCGCTGGATGTGGACGGAGTCGTTGACGCCGGCCAGCAGCACGCTCTGGTTGCCCAGGGGCACGCCGGCGCGGGTCAGCCGGTCGGCGGCCGCGGCCAGTTCCGGGGTGATCTCCTTGGGGTGGTTGACGTGGATGTTGAGCCAGAAGGGGTGGTACTTCTCCAGCATGTCGCAGAATTCGGGCGTGACGCGCATGGGCAGGAAGACGGGCACACGCGAGCCGATGCGGATGATCTCGACGTGGGGGATGGCCCGCAGGCGGCCGAGGATCATGTCCAGCAACTTGGGGGCCAGCACCATCGGGTCGCCGCCGGAGAGGAGCACGTCGCGGACTTGCGGCGTGCGCTCGATGTAGTCGATCTGGGCGTCGAACTCGGCCCGGCTGAAGGTCTGGGTGGGGTCGCCGACGATGCGGCTGCGGGTGCAATAGCGGCAGTAGCTGGCGCACTGGGTGGTGATGAGCATCAGCACGCGGTCGGGGTAGCGGTGGACGAGGCCGGGCACAGGCGAGTGCTTGTCCTCGGCCAGGCTATCCTCCATCATCGACTGGAAGGGCACCATCTCGCGGTCGGTGGGGATGACCTGCTTGCGAACGGGGCAGCCCGGATCGTCGGGGTCGATGAGGCTGGCGAAGTAGGGGGTGATGTCCACGCGGAACAGCCCCTTGGCGCTCAGGGCGCGCTTCTCCGACTCGGTCAGGTGGATGACGCGGCCAAGCTCCTCGGCCGAGTTGAGGCGGTTGCTCATCTGCCAGCGCCAATCCATCCACTGCTCATCGGGCACGTCGGCCCAATAGGGGGCGCGGGTGTGGACGGGGTCGGTCAGGGGGGAAGTGGTGGGTTTGGGCATGGGGGGTGCTCCTAAGGCGAGTCTCGATTTCAAGTAAAATGATGGTGTAGCGATTACGACAACGCTTTCCGCGCTTCCAGCCAACGCTGCAATGACCGCTGGCTCTCGCCCGAACGTCGTCCGGCGATGATGCCCTCAACGCTGATGTCCTCATCCAGATCGGGCCAGTGGATACCTTCGCGATCGCCGCTCCATTCCCAATGGGCGCGTTCGTTAGGCGTCGCGTAAAGTAGACGAGGATACCAAGCCACAGGCAGAGAAATGGCCCGGCCATCGGCCAGATCAAGAGTGAGCGTGTCATCGGTAACAGCGACATTCTCCGCGCTGACGACTTGGATTTCAACCAGTGAAGTATTCATTCCATTCCTCAGGGGCCGATCCGCAACGTCGTTGGCATAGTGAGGATATTATACTGAAAACTGACAGAACCCGGCAGCGCGATAGGTGCAATCATCAAGTATACAACGACGGCTCACCGGAGTATAATCCCTCCTAGGTACTCCATATGACGGATTTGGGTCTCGACCGCAATGAGAATGCTGAACCGGAAGAACTCCTGGACGAAGTAGTCGCCCGGATGGTAGCAGTGGGTGAACCGCTCCAGGTGATTTTATTCGGTTCGCGCGCGCGGGGCGATGCTCGGCCCGATAGCGATTACGACTTCCTGATCATCGAGAACTCGGCGACGCCTCGTTATCGCCGCGCAGCTAAGTATCGTCGCGCCTTGTTCGGAGTGATTCCGTCAAAAGATATTTTGGTGTGGACGCCCGACGAGGCGGCCGAGTGGGCCGACGTGCCGCAGGCGTTGGTAACGACGGCGATCAGAGAAGGGGTCATCCTGTATGAGCGGGAAGAGTGAGCTTGTGGCCGGCTGGATCGCAAAGGCTGATAGCGATCTAATGGCCGGGCAACTTCTCTCGAAAAGTGGCCCGTACGACATTGTCTGCTTTCACGCGCAGCAGGCCATTGAGAAACTACTGAAGGCACTGCTGGCCTTCTACGATCAGCCTCCGCCGCGAACCCATGATCTTGAGGAACTGCAGCGGCTCGTGCTGGCAACATACGAGAGCAAAGAACTGGCCGACCTCGATCTGTTTGAAGCTTCGGATTACGCCGTGATGGCGCGCTACGATCTGCAATTCTGGCCGGACGAGGAAACGGCTGCCGGGGCTTTGTCGCTGGCAGCGCATGTGAAGCGCATAACGTTGGCATTACTGGCAACAAAAAACCCCGACAACTCTCCCGACAACTCTGAAGAATAGGGCGCAGTTGTTGGCTGAGTAGCGGTGGGGCAAGA
>JAIBAS010000236.1 GCA_019695075.1 Promineifilum sp.
AGCGCACGAGCGGCACATCGCCATCGACAAGCGGCTCCTGCGGACGCTGCTCAACCTGCCGCCTGAGCCGACGAAAGGGGACGCCCGATGACGCGCCTGCATGCTCTGGGTCTGGCGCTGGGCCTGATCCTGGGGGCCGGCGGGGCGGGGGCCGGCTCGGGGAAGGGCCAGGGGAGCCCGGTGGACAGGGCGAGGCCGGTGACGGTGCCGGTGACGGTGATCGGCAGGGGGATCTCCATGTCGGAGAGGTCGCAAAGGGACACGGCGATGAGGAAGCCGAGGAGGGTGGCGTGGTGGAGGAACCCCCACAGGGCCGGGAGCGGAACCAGGCCGGGCGAGCGGCCCCACTCGCGGTCGATCATCGGCAGGTGCAGGAGGCTGTAGGAGTCCCGGGCCAGCGCCGCGCGGTCGCGCCCGGTGGCCTGGCGGAGCTTGCGCTCCGCGACGAGCGCGACGACATCGAAGTAGGCCCACCACAGGCAGCAGGTGACGGCGAGGCCGAGCAGCGAGGCGCCGATGAGCCCCGCGTCGAGCGGCAGCCCGCTCACGCCGACGCCGATCGCCACGATCGACTCGCCGAGCGCGATGATGATGATGAGCCCGTGGCGCTCGGCGAAGTGGCCGGCCGAGACCTTCCAGCCCTCGGTCCCGGCCAGCACGACGCCGACGTAGTCGACGGCGACGGCGGCGACCCAGAGCGCGCCCTGCACGGCCCCGTCGAACTGCGAGGCGGCGATGAGCAGCCCCATCGCGAGCAGGACCCCGGGCGCGAGCCGCTTCACGGCGGCCTCCACGCCCTCGTCGTGGGCTCCGCGCTCGTAGAGGAAGATGTGGAGCAGACGCACGGCTCCGTAGGCCAGGGCGAAGAGCAGGGCGTCGGACCCGAACGCGTTCGGGATCGTCAGCGCGACGACGAACATCGCGCCCATCGCCGCGAAGACGAGGATCCGCGTCCCGCCCTCGTCGGCGTCGACCGTGTTCGTCAGCCAGGCGTAGGCCACCCACGCCCACCACAGCAGCGACACGATGAGCAGGCCGCGCACGAGGCCGCCCCACACCGGCTCGGCCGCCATCTTCGCCGTGACCTGCGTGATCGCGAACACGAACACGAGGTCGAAGAACAGCTCGAGCGAGGTGACCTTGCGCTCTCCGTCCTCCGCGGCCACGTCGGCCGCGGAGGGCATCTCCTGCAGTTCAGCCACGGCGCGGGATGATCCCACGCCGGGCCGCTAGGCCCGCTTGGAGGTCTTGCTCTTCACGACCCGGAACGCCCCCCGCATGAACGGGTGGATCCGGCAGAAGTACGTGTAGGTGCCGGGGGCCAGCGTCTTCGGCGTGGCCCACGTGTTGCGGTTCGCGGCTGCCGTGAACCCCGCCGGGCCGTAGCCGAGCTCGCCGGAGTCGAAGTCCCGCGGGCCGTTGGCCAGGGGGTAGGCGATGCCGGTCTGGGCCGAGCACGGGGCGCGACAGGCCGTGATCGTGTGGTACTCCGAGGTCTCGTTCGGCGTCTGGATCGTGGCGTCGAGGTTCTCGAAGGTGATCGACCCGCCCTGGCGCACCACCGGAGGACGCCCGGCCCGCCCGGTCAGCGACAGGTCGCCGCGCGTGTAGACGAAGTCGGAGATCTTCAGGTTGCCGCCGACAGCCGAGCCCGACAGGAGCTTCCGCGCGTCCGGCAGGCCGCCCGGCCCGCCGCCGTGGTTGTCGTTCTCCGGCAGGTGGCCGTGGGTCAGGACGCCCTGCTGCGGCACCGGCGAGACGAAGGGGTCCACGCCGCCGCCGTCGGAGCCGTCGTGAACGGCGAGCGGCATGATGCCCATCGACTCGTACCACGAGGCCTTGCTCGTGTCGTAGGTGGCCGAGACCTTCACGAGGTCGCCGGCCTTCAGGCGCACGCGCCAGTTCGCCGGGGTCCCGTACATCGCGACGTCCCACGACACGGCGCCGGCAGGCTCGAAGTACTTGGCCCGCGAGCGGAACAGGCGCTTGGTGACGCCGTTGCGCGTGACGGTCAGGTCGGTCCACAGGCCGCCGGGGTGCAGGTGGCCCGCCGTCTGGACGATCGTCACGTCGTGGGGGACGCGCCACTCCTTGGCGAAGCCGATCTTGTTGCGCTCGGCGCCCGTGGCCTGGTCCGGGAAGGTGTAGCGGCCCTTGGTGCCCATGCCGCGGCGGGCATCGAAGACCGGGTAGGACGCGAGTCCGGCGACGTCCATCCACTGGGTCCGCGTGCCCTTCATCGCCTGCCCGGCCGGCGTGCTCAGCGGCACGAAGTCGATGTCCCAGGTGAGGTAGACGCGGTCCGGCGTCGGGATGAGGTTGTGGAGCATGTCGTTGACGGCCCAGTTCTCGTTGCCGTTCACCTTCCAGCCGAACCCGCGCGGGGCCTGGATGACGGTCTTCTCCTCGCCGGCGGCGAAGGTCGGGTAGCCGTTGACCAGCCAGACGGCGTGGTGCAGGTGGAGGATGTCGACCCGCGGGACCGAGTTGTCCTTGACCCGCACCAGGTTGGGCTCGAACCGCGTGATGAAGCCGGGCACCTTGGGGTGCAGGTCCGACGCGTTGATGCGGATCACGTTCTGCCCGGGGTTGATCGTGATCGGCCCGTAGCGATAGCGAATCTTCTGCATCCCGGGGTACTCGACGTGCCCGATCTCGTTGTTCGGCGCCGCCACGGGCTTCGCGATGGCGGCTGCTGGCAGGGCGATGGCAGCAACCGCGGCAGCAGCGGTCACGACGAAAAGGCGGGGCACGAGCGCAACTCCTCCGGGGGGTCGGGTGTCATCATGGTACCCGTCGAACGAAGTTCAACACGCAAGGGAACGATGACCTTCACGCCAGCTTCAACCCGCCGGACGGCCATTCGGATCGCTTCTGCTGCCGCGATCGGTGCTGCCGCTGCCGCCGCCGCGCTGCCCGCCGCCGCCGCCACAGCGCCGGTCAAGACGATCTCCATGCGCGACGACTTCTTCGTCCGCGCCGCCAACGACGCCACGATCACCTTGAAGAAGGGCACGATCGTGCGGTTCGCCAACCGCGGCGTCGAGAACCACAACGCGACCGTCGCGATCGGCCCCGTCAAGTTCCGGTCGGGCAAGATCCTCCCTGGCGGTGTCTACCGCAAGCAGGTCACGAAGACCGGCAAGTACATCGTCGTCTGCACGATTCACCCGGGCATGCAGGTCAACCTGCGGGTGATCAAGTAGCCGCATGCGGGTGATCAAGTAGCCGCAGCGGTCAGGGCGCCGCGGGCACGCCGTTGAGCGCCGCCGCGGCGCCGACGACGTCCCCGCGCTCGACGAAGTCGAA